>NZ_JAQOSO010000086.1 GCF_030068505.1 Roseofilum capinflatum BLCC-M114 | reverse complement strand
TTCCCCATTCCCCATTCCCCATTCCCCATTCCCCATTCCCCATTCCCCATTCCCTCTTGCCTGAAAACATTAACACTTTCTTCAGAAACTGACCCCTGTCCGTGATATGATTTCGAGGGAGTCTACGAACAGACCTCTCAGGGTCACCTGACAGAAAGTTTGGCTAGATCCTCTGTGGCTCTCCTGACGGAGAAACTCCCCACAGAACCCTTTTCCCGCAAAGGAATACCCCTTTTTATGCGGTGATGGGAAAACGCAGACCAACAACAAGGTTAACCAGTCGAAGTGAACACCTCCGACGAGTCTCCAAAAACGGAAACGCCAACAGAAGAAGACCTGCCCCAATTGCCTCTTCCCAGTGCCTCACCGGGCGCAATGGACGAGTATTATCAACTGCAAACCGAATTGTATGTTTGGACATTGGGAATGACAGGAATCGCCTTCCTCTGTGTCTGGTTCTTCTATTCTCTAGGAACCGGCCTCAGTTATCTGATCGGCTCCTGTGCTGGAGTAGTTTACCTCCGACTGTTGGCCAAAAACGTAGAAGGACTCGGACGAGCAAAACAACGTCTTGGCAATACCGGTTTAACCGTTTTCATTGGCGTGATGATTGTCGCCTTCCAATGGAAACAGCTAGAAATCGTGCCCATATTTTTGGGATTTTTAACCTACAAAGCTGCGATCATCGCTTACGTTCTCAGGACAACCTTAACTCCGTAATCGGCGAGCGATCGCCCCATGGATGAACGGTAAACTCCTGTAAAAAGGCAAGCCACTTCGATCAGAACCCTAACTCTGAACCCTCTTTAATAATGGATATGCTTAACTTCCTGGACGCTTATCATAGCCTCCCGTTCGCCGAGCTTGAAGTCGGTAAGCATCTCTATTGGGAAATCGGTAATCTTAAAGTTCATGGGCAAGTCCTGATCACCTCCTGGTTCGTGATTGGACTGCTGGTGATTGCCTCGGTCGCCGCCACTCGAAACGTCCAAAGAGTACCCAGCGGAATGCAAAACTTCATGGAGTACGCCTTGGAATTTATTCGAGACCTGGCCAAAAATGCCATGGGTGAGAAAGAATATCGACCCTGGGTTCCCTTTGTCGGTACTTTATTTTTGTTCATCTTTGTGTCAAATTGGTCAGGGGCCTTAGTTCCTTGGAAAATCGTCCATTTGCCAGAAGGTGAACTAGCCGCACCAACCAGCGATATCAATACCACGGTCGCCCTAGCCCTTTTGACCTCCTTAGCGTATTTTTACGCCGGAATCAAAAAACTGGGCTTAGGATACTTCGCTCACTACGTTGAGCCAGTACCCTTCATGCTCCCCTTCAAGGTAATTGAAGACTTTACTAAGCCTCTTTCCCTGAGCTTCCGTCTATTTGGTAACATTCTGGCTGATGAATTGGTGGTTGGGGTATTAGTCTTACTGGTTCCCTTGTTTATTCCCTTGCCCGTAATGGCCCTGGGAGTATTCTTAAGTGCCATTCAAGCCCTAATCTTTGCCACCTTGGCCGCCACCTACATTGGGGAAGCTCTAGAAGATCCCCATCATGGCGAAGAAGAACATAGTTAGCCTTCAAGGGATAAAACTCATACCCATCCCAACAGAGAGAGAAACTCACTCTACTCATCTTCGGCCTCAAGCCGAAAGAAAAAATCCTATCAAGTGTACTCAATTTAAAAAAGGAGATTGAACCCATCATGGATTCATTAATTGCTGCTGCTTCCGTTATCGCTGCTGCCCTAGCTGTTGGTTTAGCCGCGATCGGCCCTGGAATTGGACAAGGAAACGCTGCCGGTCAAGCCGTAGAAGGAATTGCCCGCCAACCCGAAGCTGAAGGAAAAATCCGAGGCACTCTCCTGCTGAGTTTGGCATTCATGGAAGCGTTAACCATCTACGGTTTGGTGGTTTCCCTGGTACTTTTATTTGCCAACCCCTTCTCGTAAGCCATTGCGCTAACGAACAGTAGAGATAGGAAAGCTTTCTATCTCTACCCTAATCTAACTGAACTCAATCTAGAGGATTGTCAGTTCCGTTACAGATTAGTTCTAACTCCCTAGAAACTCTAGGGAAACCCTGCTCTCTTGACCAGGAAAACTGTAAAACCAGAGCAAATCGTTAAAAACTGGGGACGATCGCCAATGATCGATTGGACAATACTTCTAGCAGTAGAAGCAGTAGCTGAGGAAGGGGGAGGTCTGTTTGACCTCGATGGCACGTTACTGGTAATGGCCATCCAATTCCTGATCTTAGCCGCCCTACTGAATCAAATTTTTTATAAACCTCTGGGTAATGCCATAGATGAACGGAGCAACTATATCCGTTCCAATGTAACCGAAGCTCGCGAACGTTTAGCTAAAGCCGAACGTTTAGCGAAACAGTACGAAGAAGAACTCGCATCTGCTCGCAAACAATCACAAGCGGTGATTGCCGAGGCTCAAGCTGAAGCGGATAAAATCGCCGCTCAGAACATGGCCCAGGCCCAGCGAGAAGCGCAAGCCAAACGCGAACAAGCCCAACAAGAAATCGATCGACAAAAACAGGAAACCCTAGGAGTCCTAGAAGGACAGGTAGACCAACTGAGTCGCCAAATCCTAGATAAACTCCTGCAAGCGAGTTGATCCCATCCTTGTCTGGAGCTTCTCTGGCCCCTTCGATACCCAACTGAACGTTTCGGACTTCGTGTGTGGCCCAACCCTGGGTCAGAAGCGAGGAAAACCTGTAGAAAAACTGCGCTCAAATGGACTTTCATAGCATGGGTAATTTTTGGTTGCTGGCAACAGAAGCAACAGAACATGGGTTCGGACTCAATTTTGATGTACTTGAGACGAACCTTGTTAACCTCGTCATTATTATCGGAGTGCTGGTGTACTTCGGTCGCTCTGCGGTAGGTAAAACCCTAGCGGATCGGCGCAAAGAAATCGAAAACGCCATTAAAGATGCCGAAGAGCGACAACAAAAAGCGGCATCTGCGCTCAAAGAACAAGAACAAAATCTCGCTCAAGCTCAAGCTCAAGCTGAAAAAATCCGTCAACAGGCGGTGGAGCGAGCAGCATCGGCCAAAGCAGCCATCTTGGCCAAATCGGATGAAGACATCCAAAGATTAAAAGACACAGCCGCCCAAGATCTAGAAGCTGAACAAAGTCGAGTGATTGCTGAACTCAGACAACGGGTTGTTGCCTTAGCGATGCAACGGGTTGAATCCCAAATCAGAGATGAATTAAACGACGATCTTCAGCATCAACTGATCGGACGGTGCATTGCTAGGGTAGGAGGAAACGGATGAAAAACAGTTCAATTGTTGGTTCAATCGTAGAACCCTATGCGGCAGCTCTGATGTCTATCGCCCAAAGTCATGACCTGACGGAAAAGTTTGGTGAAGATGTCCGCACGATCCTAGAAATGTGGGAAAGCAGCGAACAACTGCGTTCAGTTCTGAGCAATCCCCTGGTTAATCCAGAAGTGAAGAAAGGGGTTCTCAGACAAATCACTCAAGACCGAACGGACTCCTATGTTCAACGGTTTGTATTCCTACTGGTCGATCGCGGACGCATCCAATTTTTAGATGGAGTTTGCCAAACCTATCTGTCCCTATTACGGAAAATCAATCAAACGGTTTTGGCCGAGATTACTTCAGCCGTAGAACTGACGGAAGACGAACAGAGGGCGATCGCCGAACGCACTCAAGAGATGACTAACGCGAGGCATGTGGAACTCCAAACTCGCATCGATCCAGACCTAATTGGTGGCGTGATTATCCAAGTGGGATCGCAAGTGATTGATGCCAGTCTGCGAGGACAACTGCGGCGCATTGGTCTAGCCCTGGCGTAGGCTCTCCCCCCTGGAGAGATCCTCTAAACCGAAAACCTGAATAAGCACACCTCTTACATTCAAACATAGACACATATGGTAGCTATCAGACCAGACGAAATTAGCAGTATTATCCAACAACAAATTGAACAGTACGACCAAGAGGTAAAAGTCTCTGAGGTGGGTACAGTTCTCCAAGTCGGTGATGGTATTGCTCGGATTTATGGCTTAGACAACGCCATGGCCGCAGAACTTGTAGAATTTGAAGACGGAACCGTGGGCATTGTCCTCAACCTAGAAGAGGATAATGTCGGAGCCGTATTGATGGGCGATGGAACCAATATCCAAGAAGGTAGCTCCGTTAAAGCTACGGGCCGGATTGCCCAAGTCCCCGTCGGTGAAGCCATGGTTGGCCGGGTGGTTAACCCCTTGGGTGAACCGATTGATGGTAAAGGGGATATCAAAACTTCCGAAAGCCGGTTAATTGAATCTCCAGCTCCAGGAATTATTGCTCGTCAATCCGTTTGCGAACCCCTGCAAACTGGAATTACGGCGATTGATGCCATGATTCCCGTCGGTCGGGGCCAACGGGAGCTGATTATTGGCGATCGCCAAACCGGAAAAACCACCGTTGCCATTGATACGATTATTAATCAGAAGTCAGAAGATGTGATTTGCGTCTATGTGGCGATCGGTCAAAAAGCCTCCACGGTTGCCCAAGTGGTCGCTACCCTGGAAGAAAAGGGAGCCATGGACTACACCATCGTGGTTGCCGCTAACGCCAGTGACCCCGCTACCCTGCAATATATTGCTCCCTACACTGGGGCAAGTATGGCGGAATACTTCATGTACAAAGGCAAACATACTCTAGTGATCTATGATGACTTGAGTAAACAAGCCCAAGCCTACCGGCAAATGTCCCTGCTGCTGCGTCGTCCTCCCGGTCGTGAAGCCTATCCTGGGGATGTCTTCTATCTCCACTCCCGTCTACTAGAGCGAGCAGCGAAACTCAATAGTGAGCTGGGTAGTGGTAGTATGACCGCTCTGCCGATTATTGAAACCCAAGCTGGAGACGTTTCTGCTTACATTCCCACTAACGTAATTTCGATTACGGATGGTCAGATCTTCCTGTCTGCTGACCTGTTCAACTCTGGCTTACGTCCAGCCATTAACGCGGGTATCTCTGTATCCCGTGTGGGATCGGCGGCTCAAACCAAAGCCATGAAACAAGTGGCCGGTAAACTGAAGCTGGAATTGGCTCAGTATGATGACCTGCGAGCTTTTGCCCAGTTTGCTTCTGACTTGGATAAGGCGACTCAAGACCAGCTCTCGCGGGGACAGCGCCTGCAAGAGTTGCTTAAACAGCCCCAAAACTCGCCTCTGAGTGTTCCTGAACAGGTGGCTAGTGTGTATGCAGGATTGAATGGATATCTGGATGATATTCCGGTGGAAAAAATCGCCCCCTTTGCCCAAGGACTGCGGGATTATTTGAAATCCAGCAAGCCCAAGTTTGGCGAAGTGATTCAGAGTGAGAAGAAACTCACCGATGAAGCGGAAGGCTTGTTAAAAGAAGCGATCGCTGAATATAAGCAAACCTTCTTGGTTTCTGCCTAGACTTCGACTGCGCTCAGTCCAGGGTCTTCAACCGAGCATTGATAGTGGATATCCCTATCCACTATCTTATGGCAAGCACCTTAGCCGTTAGGACAATTGGAGAAACCTAGACCCTAAAATCTATTGCCTTTTGCCTTTTGCCTCTTGCCTTTTGCCTAACCCATTCCCTGTCCCCTATCCCCTGTTTTTCCTATGGCAAATCTTAAAGCGATCCGCGATCGCATCAACTCCGTTAAAAATACTCGCAAAATTACAGAAGCCATGCGCTTAGTGGCCGCCGCAAAAGTGCGTCGCGCCCAAGAACAAGTATTAGCCACCCGCCCCTTTGCTGACCGTTTGGCTCAAGTGCTGTATCGTCTACAAAGTCGTCTTCAGTTTGAAGATGTTGACCTAGAATTGCTGAAAAATCGGGAAGTAAAAACCGTTGGCTTAATTGTCTTTTCCGGCGATCGCGGTCTCTGTGGCGCGTACAATAGTAACGTCATCCGTCGCGCCGAAATGCGAGCCAAAGAACTCGAAAAAGAAGGCCTAAACTACGAATATGCCCTCTTAGGTCGCAAATCAGTTCAATACTTCCAGCGTCGGGAAGTCCCCATTGCCAAAACCCGGACAGAACTCGCCCAAATACCGAGCGCCGAAGAAGCAGACGAAATTGTGGATAATATTCTCGGATGGTTCCTCTCCGGTAAAGTAGACCGGGTAGAACTCATCTATACTAAATTCGTCTCCTTGATTAGCTCCAGACCGGTCATTCAAACCCTACTCCCCTTAACGCCCCAAGGGTTAGAAGTCGTTGATGATGAAGTGTTCCGTCTGACTACAGCCGATGGTAACTTTAATGTTTCCAGGGAAAAAGTCGCCTCTCCAGAAGCAGGAAGTTTCCCCAGAGATATGATCTTTGAACAAGATCCCGCCCAAATCCTGGACGCTCTTTTACCCCTCTTCATTAAAAACCAATTTCTACGGGCCCTGCAAGAATCCGCCGCCAGTGAATTAGCTGCTCGGATGACAGCAATGAGTAGTGCTTCGGATAACGCCAGTCAAATGATTAACACGCTTACCCTGTCCTATAACAAGGCTCGACAAGCTGCCATTACCCAAGAACTCCTAGAAGTGGTCGGTGGAGCCGAAGCCCTGAATTAGATTTCCTCAGTTCCGGGAAATTGATGGATCACCTTCATTAAAAGAATTTGTAGGGGCGAACGGCCGTTCGCCCCTACAGTCTTTTATTAGAAATAATAGTATTTTGTATACTGCAATACAAAAAAGTCTTAAAAAACCGATATTATCCGAGCAGGAAATAACATAAACTGTCAAACCCTTGGCACAATTATTCTCATTCCCCCATTTTCCAGCCCGTACCCTAAAACTCGACAGTGGCTTAACTGTGATCCATCAACAAATGTCAGCCACCCCCGCAGTAGTTGCGGATGTGTGGGTGAAAGCCGGGGCAATACATGAACCGGAAGAATTGCCAGGATTAGCCCATTTCCTCGAACATATGGTGTTTAAAGGAACAGAGCGTATTGCCCCTGGGATATTCGATCGAGTCATCGAAAATCGAGGCGGGATCAGTAATGCCGCCACCAGCTACGATTATGCCCATTTTTATATTAATACGGCAGTTCCCCACATTGCTGACACCCTACCCTATTTAGCCGAAATCCTATTAAATCCGGCGATCGCAGACGAAGACTTTCTGCAAGAGCGGGAAGTTGTGATGTCTGAAATAAGACAAACTCAGGACGATCCAGACTGGTTGGGGTTTTCCTCATTGTTGGAAAATTTATATCCCGATCATCCCTATGGCCGCTCCGTACTAGGGACACAAAGACAAGTCTTAACCCATACGCCGGAACAAATGCAGGCTTTTCATCACCATTGTTATCAACCGGAGAATATGACCGTGGTGTTGGTGGGAGATATGAGCGAAACTCAGGCCATTGATTTAGTCAGTAAAAGTTTTGTCGGGTTTGAAGATCCACCGAGGGAAAGGAAGGGTAGAACAAATGGGCGATCGCCCCAGGGATGCCCAGTATTATCGCCTCACAAACTCCCCCCCAAAACACCCCCTATTGCTCCTCTGAACACTATTCGCAGAAAAGAATTAAAGTATCCTCGCTTAGAAGAAGCTCGGTTAATGATGGCCTGGTTAGGGCCGGGAGTCCATCGCCTCAGTGACGCTTATGCTTTAGACCTAATTTCGGTCCTCTTAGCCAGTGGACGCACATCCCGTCTCGTGAGAGAATTACAAGAAGAACAGGGTTTAGTGTATGGGATTGGCAGTGACTTTTCTCTGCAACAGGATTCTAGCCTGTTTACGATCACAGCTTGGCTAGAGCCGAAATATCTCGATGATGTAGAATCAATCATTCAAGATCGCCTGGAGACCCTACACACCACCCCCATTTTAGAGAGTGAATTGCGATCGTGCCAGCGTCAACTCTGTAATGATTATGCCTTCTCCACCGAAACCCCCAGTCAATTGGCTGGGTTGTATGGATATTACAATACCGTAGCCGAAGCTCGGCAAGCCGTGAGTTATCCCCACCGGATTCAAGCCCTCACCCCTGAAGAGATCCAGCGTGTGGCAAGAAAATATTTACACCCCGATCGCTATGTAGTCACCCGCCTAAAACCCCTGTGGTGAGCTAACCTTGTAGCAATTGCCTTGAACTTCGATCCAGTATACCCCTCTTCTGTCACTCTTGGAAATTCTAACGAATTTCCGTCATTACAGCCCGCGATCGTGAAGCGTTTCATGTCAGCGACAGCCGAAAACGGAGTTTTATCGCTCACGAAGGAATCAGGGTTTCACGCCCTTTTTTCCGAAAGTGATAGAAGAGGGATACAGCACTTTGCTCTGTTATGGAATACAGGGTTGAACGCTAAAAACCTTTTGCAACAATACTTTTGCCTTTTGCCTCTTGCCTTTTGCCTAGCGCGAAGCGCTGTAACTGTTCATTGTTAATTCATCCCCTGTACCACAAACCCAGCCCAATAATAAGGATCGTCAAACGGAGTATCCAGAGCATAGGACTGGGATAAACCATCCTTCAGACGACTCAAGCGGGTTTCGTCCTGGCTGTAGCGCTCTTGCAGATAGTCTGAAAGTTGGCGTTCATACCTTTGCTTTAACTCCTTACCCGTTAAACTGCGTAACTTCTGTTGCGCCTGCTGGAGGGCGGTGGAGCGGCTTACGCCAGAATTTCGCTTTTGGTCGTATAAAATCGCTAATAAGGCGCTTCCTAGGTCAGCTACTGCCCACTGAGTCGTGATGACTGCCCTGGCTCCAGCACAGAGGAAACCCGCCGCTAGGGTCAGGGGGTCATCGGAGGGGTTGGCTGCGGTAAAATTAACTTCACAGCAGGACGTGAAAATCTCTTCTACATCGGGCATCCGCCAGCCGGGAGTCAGGAGCAAGCCCAGGGTGAGATCGCCGTCGGCTAGGAGGAGCTTGGAGTTGAGGGGGTTTTGCCAGTCGTAGGCGGCGTGGTGGCTGCTGTGCAGGCGACCCACGGTTTGCAGCAAGGTTTTATACTGGTCAACCGTGGCTTGTTTGCCCCGCAGGTAGCGAGAGGCGGGTACTTTGTGGGCTTGGGCGATGGTTTGGCACTCGAAGGGGGTAAAGGGTAAATCCTCGGTGGCATCGGCGACAATGCCCAGGGCTGGCTCTTTCAGGGGTGGGCGCTCTTGGCAATACTGTAAAATGCGGCAAGAGGGAATCAGGCGAATGCGGAATTCATCGCCCAGGTAGCGTGTCGCGGTTTGTTTGCGTTTGGGGGTTTTGGGCGTTCCTCCCGGTTTTCTGCTCTCCTCTGGGAGTGCCTGCGGGTGCGGGTGGGGAGTCGGTGCAGACAGGGGAAGCGCGGCGAAGGGAATTTGATGCAGCACCAGGTGCGGAACGATAATCAGTTCTTCGATACCTTGGAGATGGGTTTGGATTAAGTGATTCAGGTTGAGGCGATCGGTGAGTTGATGGAGGAGTTCAACCATATTATCGCGCCATTGGGGGTTGTCCTTATAGATATAGTTGGCGTAAGGTCTTGTCCAGTTTTCGATTAACCAAGCCTGCAAGTTCTCTAGTCGGCGTTGCTGAATCAAAGCATGAAAATAAACACTCAATAATCTCAAGTATTGGTCATTCAACAGTTTAGAGATCGCCAACAAATACAAAGCATACCCAAGAAAGCAACGATGGCATTGGGTGGGTTTATCCTTATAGAGAATAAAGATAAATATATCGTCTCTAGTAGTGTAGAAACTGAGCAGAGCGGTGGTAGCATCCGGGAGCAGCTTCTGCATCTCGGTGAAGCTCAGGGGAGCGACTTCCTTAGAACCGGCTAAAACGGGATCTTGACGGCGCAGTGCTTGCCAAACCTGTTGTTTTTCCGCTTCTAAGGCTTCGATATCCTGGACAAATGTCTCGAAGGTTTGGCGAGTGGTGGCAACGGTTTTGTTGTCGCTGGAGTTTTGGGGAGGTTGGCGTTTTTGGTTGATTGCGGTTTGCAAGGCTTCGTAGCGCTGGAGTAAGGCTTGCACGGCTTCGGGAATCTCGCCCCCTTGATAGAGGTCGTTACTGTGCATTAAGTCTACCAGATGTTTGGAGCGGCTGCGGTCTGCATACTCCAAGGCTTGGTCGTATTGTTCCAGGTTGACATAGGCTTGGATAATATTGTCGTAAACTCCCATAGAGTTTGCCATCAATTCTTGGCGGCGATCGTCTGTGGTTGTCCAAGCGCGACTTTGTTCCACGGCTTCGATGGCGGTAGCATAGCCTTCAATGGCGAGGTTCCAGTCGCCTTCTTTGAAGCCAAGATTGCCTAAACTTTTAGCAACTGTGAAACAAGTTAAGGGTAAGGTTTGCGGCAGATAAACCGTTAACGCCTGACGATACGCTTGGATCGCCCGGTCTAAATTCTCCTCCTTCTTATAAATCGTGGCAAGCTCTTGGTAGGCAGTCCCCAGATTATTTTGCGTAGTGGCGTAACCTTGGGGAAATTTTTCCTTTTGGTAAACTTCAAGGGACTTCTCGTAAGCGATAATCGCTCTCTCTAAATTCTCCTCCTTATTACAAATCGTGGCAAGCTCTTGGTAGGCAGCCCCCAGATTATTTTGCGTGGCGGCGTAGTATTGGGGAAATTTGTCTGGTGTGTGGAACTTGAGGGCATTATAGTAAGCGGAGATCGCCCGGTCTAAATTCTCCCCCTTCTCCCGAATTGTGGCAAGCTTTTGGTAAGCAACCCCCAGATTATTTTGTGTGGTGGCGTACTTTTGGGGAAATTTGTCGGGTGTGCGGAACTTGAGAGCATTTTGGAAAGCGGCGATCGCCCGGTCTAAATTCTCCCCCTTCTCCCGAATTGAGGCCAGCTCTTGGTATGCATTCCCCAGATTATTTTGCGTCATGGCGTAATCTTGGGGAAATTTGTTGTGTGTGCGGAACTTGAGAGCATTTTGGAAAGCGGCGATCGCCCGGTCTAAATTCTCCCCCTTCTCCCGAATTGTGGCAAGGTTTCGGTATGCAGCCCCCAGATTATTTTGCGTGGCGGCGTAGTATTGGGGCAATTTGTCAAGTGTATAGAACTTCAGTGCGTTTTGGAAAGCGGAGATCGCCTTCTCTAAATTCTCCCCCTTCTCCTGAATTGTGGCAAGATCTCCGTAGGCAGTCCCCAGATTATTTTGCGTTTGCGCCCACAGTTCCGGGTTATCCTCCCGGCGCTGCAATACCCACTGATACCCAGCAATAGCAATCTCCTTATTCGTTTGCAGATCTCCCAAAGGAAAATTACTAATCTGAAGACTGATATTTTCTACCAGACCTACCATAGGGTTTTCTTCTTCTGGGTATTCTTCAATTACTTGATTCACCAGCATCTGAAAAATCCCCGCAAACGCTCCATCCAGCAGATGCTGATGGCTTGCCAGCAGTGCTTGCGTCTGTTGCGAGTTCCCTGTCTGCTCGGCTTGCATTAATTGCACGATAAACTGACGATAGTCTTCTGGAGTGTGGCGCTGTTCCCGACTCTCTCCCCCAAACACCTGCTCCAACAACCGCACCAACCACCGCGCCACCTGTTCCTGTCCATTCTCCATCAACTCCTGCGCCGCACTCATCCCCACCTGCAACAACCCCTCATCCACCAGTCCTCGATTCTCGCGCAAAATCCGCCCCTCCTCTCCCTGCTCGCACTGCAACAGTTCATTCAGCAGGTTCACATATTCCCGTATCCGTTGTTCATCCATTTTTCCGTCCTCCTTTTTCAACAATTGTATCCATACCCACTCTTCGTCATTGCGAGTGGAACGCAGTGGAGCGAAGCAATCTCCATCTCCCGCTAGAGTGAAAAGATGGCTTCACTCCGTTCGCCATGACTAGCAAAGAATCAATTCAATCATCCCGTAGGGGCAGGTTTCACCCAGATTTTGGACACCCAACCCTCAATGTTGTAAACCTGCCCCCACCCCTGGCGCTATTGCCGGGCGGGTTCAGCAAAGCGATCTATAGGTATCCTAGATTTGGGTATAACCCGCCCCTACCCATCCATGGGATGATCCCGTAGGGGCAGGTTTCACCCAGATTTTCGCCACCCAACCCTCAATGTTGTAAACCTGCCCCCACCTCCAGCGTTAACATTGGACTACAGCCAGATAACCTGATAAACCTTCCATGACAACCCAACTTGAATTCAAAACTTCTGCCCCACCCTTCCGTTGGGATGAAGCCGGAGGTATCCGCATTGGGCAAACCCGCGTTACCCTCGACACTCTCCTAGCTGCCTATCACCAGGGTTCAACCCCCGAAGAAATCGCCATTCAGTTCCCCGTTCTCCGTCTAGAAGACATCTACAGCACCATTGCCTACTATCTCAACCACCGCCAGGAATGCGATCTTTATCTAGAGCAACGCCACCAACAAGCCCAACAGATGAGAGAACAACTCACTCAAACCCACAATTTAGCTCATTTAAGAGAGCGATTACTTGCCCGTTCTCAGAGTAAAGGAAACTAATGCGTCTACTTACCGATGAAAATCAAGTTCTGTTTATTCCTTTCCCTTAATTTCTAATAATCCCGTAGGGGCAGGTTTCACCCAGATTTTCGCCCCCACCCCTCAATGTTGTAAACCTGCCCCCACCCCTGGCGCTATGGGTGGGAGCCAGAAGCCCGGTTTCTCCAAGAAACCGGGCTTCTCCGAGACTAGGGTTTCACCACCGTATACCGGCGATAAAATCCTTGCCATTCCACCCTTTGCAATGTCTCCCAAACCTCGACCATTTGCGCTCCCGTTAACTCCGGTATTTCGTCCTCTGGAAAATCCGAAAACGGCCAACCGTCGCGCAAAACAATCGCCAAAAATTCCTCCTCTCCCGGATCAAAGTAAATACCCGGCCACTTAGCATTTTTGGGCATAGTCTCGACTGCCTGCGATACCTCATACTCTTTGCAAACCCCCAAGGAAGGACAAAGGGAATAAGTCCCATCGGTTGACTGATTTAATAATAGTAAATACCTGGGAAAGGGTACTTGTAATTGGAGTTGATATCCCCAATCCGCGATCAATTCAGTTGGGGGTTCTTGGGGTGCGCCACGGGGTCGCCGTATGTTTTCTGCGTTAAGTGGCATACACTCTAACCATCCGTTGTTTAAAACCACTTTTTCGTGTTTCTGCAACTTCTCAAACATCCACCGAGGAAAGGCTTTATCCCATAGCCAATGATAACAAATTTGCCAGGGAGAAACATCCGGCGCACCAGCTTTCTTGGGCTGCAATTTTTCAAGATCAACCCCATCAAGTTTCATTTGTTCGCCAAAGGTGTTTTTGATTTTTTCGACTACTTGCTGAAGTGTAACGTTGATGTTGCTCTGAGCAAAACTACCGTTTAAGTCGTTGTCGATCTTACTTTTAATGGTTGTATGTTGCTTGTTCACATTATCGGGATGCCAGCGATGCCAGAAGCAAAGTTTCTGGGCTTCACTATTGCGGTTATGGGTGAAAAGTTGTTGCTTCGTGTGCAAGAGGAATTGTTCTTGCAAGGTCTGCGGTTGAGAATTGACCATGGTTTTGCCCTACCATGCTTTACAGTTGCTCCTACTATAGCAGGTTTAGTTGGCATTTGAAAAGAGGGTTTTGGCGAGTTTTATTTTGTTTTATTCCTCTATATTTTGGCTTATTCTTGTTGATTTTAAGCAGAGAATTAGATGCGGTGCGTTACGCTTCGCTAACGAATCCTACTGTCGTGACTGCACTTAAAATAGGGCATTAGTGTAGGGTGGGTTAGGCGGCTAAAACCTAGATTGTGAGAGATTATGAGAGGTGGTGCGTTACGCTTCGCTAACGCACCCTACGGGGGTTGGGGGGAGTTTGGGCGATTTATTTTTCTGTATTTTCTGAGCATTTTCTTATAAAAAATAGAGAGCTAAAACGGGAGTGTGAGCGTAGGAAATTGATAATTATGAGTTCTCAAAAACGACAACAAAAGATTGCACTTCTGATTTCTGAATTGGTGATTCCCAATTTGGTGGGGTTTATCTTAGATGCTGGGTTGGGCTTTAGCTTGAGCGCGATCGTTGTGTTGTATCATATTTGGAAGGAGTGCGATCGCCCTTGACC
>NZ_JAQOSO010000085.1 GCF_030068505.1 Roseofilum capinflatum BLCC-M114 | reverse complement strand
TAAGCGGAGATCGCCTCTTCCAGGTTCTCGGCCCGCTCTCCCCTGATGCGGTTACAGTAGGCTTCTCCCAGATTATTTTGGGTTGCTGCCCAGTCTTGGGGAAAGGCTTCACGGGTTCTCACTTGCAGGGCCAGAGAATAAGCGGAGATCGCCTCTTCCAGGTTCTCGGCCCGCTCTCCCCTGATGCGCTGACTGTAGGCAGCTCCTAGACAAATTTGTAGAAGTGCCCACATCGGTGGGTTCGTTGCTTGGCTAAAAACTGTAAAGGCAATTTCGTAGCAGATGATTGCGATCTCCAGATTATCAGCCCGACTGCCTAATGGAAATTGTTGAATTAAATTACCAAACTCTCCAATAACTCTGGCAATATACTGCCTCTGTTCTGGTTCAACTTGTTCTAGTTTTTGACTAGCCCAAGCTCGCAAGATTTGCGCTAACGTTAAATCTAATTTATCTAAATTCTGTTGCAAGAGCGGATAAACCGCTAATGGATCTCCTTGACTATCCAAGGTTACTTTGAGGATTATTTCCAAAAACTTGACATACTCTTCCTGTCTAGGGTTGGGTTGAGTTGTGTTACGTTTTACCTCACTAGCAGATGACTTACCTTGATCGGGAGCATTTTGTAAACGTTGTAGAATAGCTGTCAACCGCTCTGTATCTTGAGCATTCCCAGTATTGTGCATCGCATCTGCCATTTGTTGTACCATCTCCAGAAAGCCTGAATCCAGTAGATCTCGATGCTCCTCTAGAATATCCGATTCGCTGCTACTCGGATATCGCAGCAATTCTTGGATTAAGCTCAAATAAGCCTGATTTCGTTGTGCATCCATGACAGTAGAGGAAGTTACATTTCATTCCCTCTATTCTAACCTGCCCAAAAGGGTAAGGTAGGCGGCGATATGTTGTTCATCCATGGCGACAATCAGAAACCGGGTTAAATTAACGACCTGTTACCCTCTCACTTAAAATGGAGGCTCCGATGCTCCGAGATCTAAATGATACTATTGTTGCAGGGTATCAATGACTTGGCGATCGCATTAAAATAGCAAGTATGGAAACGAGTACCCTCCAGGGAGAAAATAAGCTAGTGACTGTGTTTAATCCCGATCGCATACCCACAGCGATCAATCTACCCATAGACGAAATAGTAGACTTTTGCGATCGCTGGCAGATTTGTGAATTCTCGCTCTTTGGTTCGGTTCTGCGCGACGACTTTCGCCCGGATAGTGACATCGATATCTTAGTCGATTTTGACCCCGGAGCCAAGCGCGGATTAAAAGAAGCATTCCAGATGCAAGACGAGCTAGAAGTTCTCTTTCATCGTAAAGTAGACTTAATTCCCAAAGCTGCGATCGCTCGTAGCGAAAATTGGCTGCGACGCAAAAATATACTCGAATCAGCAAAAACAATTTATGCCACGCGATCGCGAATCTCTAATTGATATTATCAATGCCATTCAACGGATTTTACGTTATACCAATGGGGTCAGTCGATCTGAATTGGAAAACAATGATGAAAAATTATCTGCTATATTGTATCAAATTACCATTATTGGTGAAGCAACTAAACGACTATCTCAGGAGGTACGTCAGAAATATCCACAAATACCTTGGCGCGAAATGGCAGGAATGCGAGATGTAATTGTCCATGAATACGATCGACTAGATTTTGAGATTATCTGGGATATCGTCGCCAATCGACTTACAGATCTTTTAACTATGCTTGAAAACTTAATCTGAAGTTGTTTTCACAAAAGTATGGGTATCCCCTTCCATAAATCACCCGTGCAGAAGATAGAATAGCTTGGCGACGCAGATAGTTCCGACTGGTTTCAATTCCCTTGCGAGTAATTAATATCGACATCTCGCTGAAAGACTTGTTGGAGTTCCTCTTCCATCTGAGCTAAATCAAACAGTGATTAACTTGTCTTCCCTTGACCAAAAAGGGGGAGTGCTTAAACTCCCCCTGAAGATTGACCCCAGGTTCAGGGTGAACCCAAGGTAATGGTAATGGTGAACCCGCTTTTAGTAAGCTAGACCCATGCTGCGGGTGGTTTCCGCACCTAAGTAAACCCGGATACTTAAAAAGTCAGTAGGACAGGCGGTTTCACAGCGCTTACAACCCACACAGTCTTCTGTGCGAGGAGAAGAAGCAATCTGTCCGGCTTTGCATCCATCCCAAGGAACCATTTCTAGTACATCTAAGGGACAAGCACGCACACACTGGGTGCAACCAATGCAGGTATCGTAGATTTTTACTGAATGAGACATTGAATAAGAACTCCCAACAACAGTTTGATAGTGATATGCTCTCACACTTATCGACAAACGATAAGGTGTAGGAGGTTGAGTGGCTTCTAGAGGACTCTAGAGGCTCAACCGAGTCATTGAGAACGGAATGCTTGAACCGCTCTATGGTTTGACCCATTTAAGTTAGTCCAGCGTTATACCGGATCAAAGCTTAGTGTAGCGCAGGGGTTCAACTCAAATAAACAAAAGGATGAGAAACTTTAAACAACTTGACAATTGCCGATCGCCAAAATCCAAGCAAAAATCGCTCAATCTCCTGTTCTCACTGGGATAGAGCCGGATTGTTCGCCCCAAGCCCAAAATGGAGAGCGATCGCCCCTACCCATAAAATGAGGGGAACGCGGATTAAGATTTCACCTCGACAGTCCAATTTTGGTAATAAACCGCGATATACTCCTGTCGGTAGTGTGGTTGATTAGTCATGGTAGCAGTAGCAATCTTAGCCGCAGGACGGGGCACTCGGATGAAATCGGAGTTACCCAAAGTCTTACATCCCCTAGGAGGGCGTTCTTTAGTCGAACGGGTAGTCGAGAGTTGTCAATTGATTTCCCCAGTCCGTCAGTTTGTGATTGTGGGATATCGGGGGGATCGAGTTCAGGAATCTCTAACCGGTATATCGGGATTAGAGTTTGTCACCCAAAGCCAACAATTGGGAACCGGTCATGCGGTTCAGCAGATTTTACCCCACTTAGAAGGCTTTACGGGGGATTTACTGGTACTCAATGGGGATGTGCCCCTATTACGACCGGAAACCATTCGTAATTTGCTCGAAACCCATAAAACGGAAGGGAACGGAGCGACGATTTTAACGGCTCAACATCCCCACCCCAAAGGCTATGGGCGAGTCTTTTCTGATAGCGATAATCTGCTGCAACAGATTGTGGAAGACCGGGATTGTACAACAGCCCAACGGCACAATCGGCGCATTAATGCGGGGGTTTATTGTTTCAATTGGCCGCAACTGGCTCAAGTTTTACCCCAGTTAAAGTCAGAAAATGACCAGCAGGAATATTATTTAACGGATGCGGTCAATTATTTAGACCGAGTGATGATTGTGGATGTGGAGGATTATCAGGAGATTTTAGGGATTAATGACCGCAAACAGTTGGCTACGGCCCATCAGATTCTCCAAGACCGGATTAAGGAGGAGTGGATGAAGGCGGGGGTGACGTTGATCGATCCCGATAGTATTACGATTGATGATACGGTACAGATTGCCTCAGATGTGCTGATTGAACCGCAAACCCATATTCGCGGCAATACGACGATTGGGACAGGTTGTCGCATTGGGCCGGGGAGTTTGATTGAGAATAGTCAGATTGGGGAGCAGGTGACGGTTCTCTATTCGGTGATTAGTGATAGTGTGGTGAACTCGAATACGAGAGTTGGCCCCTATGCCCATTTGCGAGGCCATGCTGAGATTGGAGAAGGTTGTCGGGTGGGCAATTTTGTGGAGATTAAGAAGTCCCAAGTGGGCGATCGCACCAATGTCGCCCATTTGTCCTATATTGGAGATGCCGAACTCGGTCAACAGGTGAATGTGGGTGCAGGCACAATCACGGCCAATTATGATGGCTATCAGAAGCATAAGACGGTAATTGGCGATCGCACTAAAACAGGCTCGAATAGTGTCTTAGTCGCTCCTGTTACCATTGGCGAAGATGTCACCATTGGAGCCGGATCGGTGGTCACGAAAGATGTACAAAATGATGCCCTAGTCGTCGCCCGCGCTCCCCAAAAAGTGCGTCCCGGATGGCGACCGAAAGGGGTAGCTAAGGATGGGGAGATGGAGAGATAGGGAGATAGGGAGATGGGGAAATGGGGGGATCTCCTATTACTCATTACTCAACACTTGGAACATTTGGGCTAAGACTGTGTTAGAAAAGAGAAAGCCTTCTGGATCGCTCAGAGAGATCTGACCCGTCGAGGGCAGAGGTTGTCCAGGAAGCCAAGGCTGTCCATTCAGGGTGTTGAGGTGAATCCATCCTTGTTGATAGTAGGGATACCAACTCGGACTCAACTGTTGCAAGGGAGGATAACCAAATCGATCGGTTAAGGTCTGTAAAGATAGACCTTCTGCAAGCCGAAGACCGAGCATGAGAGTTTCTAGAAACTGTTCGGTGTCCGAGAGTGGAGGAGTGTCTATCACTCCCCCGTCTTGCAGCCATTGATAGTAGGTTTGCCGGGTGCGAGGTCGGGTAAATCGGATACCATCAATGTAACTGGCGGCTCCCATTCCCCAACCATAGTAGGGCTGATTTTGCCAATACACTCGGTTATGACGACAGTGATATCCGGGGCGAGCATAGTTAGAAATTTCGTAGTGATCGTAACCTGCTTCTCGGAGAATTTGGGAGGTTAAGCGATAGAATTGGGCACTGATTTCATCGCTGGGAAGGTTAAGTTTTCCTGATTCATAGCGATGCTCGAAGACGGTCATCGGTTCAACGATTAGGTCATAGACGGAGAGGTG
The DNA here is from genome assembly GCF_030068505.1 of Roseofilum capinflatum BLCC-M114. NCBI lineage: Bacteria > Bacillati > Cyanobacteriota > Cyanophyceae > Desertifilales > Desertifilaceae > Roseofilum > Roseofilum capinflatum. The sequence goes on along the minus strand of NZ_JAQOSO010000085.1, from coordinate 9,720 downwards.
AGGCGGGGAAATTTCGAGGGCGGTTTGTAGAGTTTCTTGCCACTGCTCTAGATTTTGTTCGGGTAAACCGGAGATCAGGTCGATACTGAAGTTCTGGACGGATGCTTGATGAAGGAGATCGATCGCCTGATAAACTTCACTGACGGTATGCGATCGCCCACAGAGTTTCAAGATCCGGTCATCAAAGGATTGTACCCCTAAACTGATCCGATTGACTCCCAGAGCTAAAAATCCTTGTAATTTATCGAGATCAAAGGTTCCGGGGTCAATTTCCATGGAAATTTCCGCGCTAGAAGTTAACCCAAAGTGGCGATCCAAAGTAGTTAAGAGCTGCTCCAGTTGACCTACACTGAGCAAGGATGGGGTTCCTCCACCAAAAAACACCGTCTCTAGGGACACACCGCGAGGGGGAGTCTGTTCAATTTCCCTAATTAACTCCTGGATATAATGGGAAATGGCTGGGGAAGAGTCCCCCCAACGGCGATCGCCCACCACAGAAATAGCAAAATCACAATAGAAACAGCGACGACGACAGAAGGGAATATGAAGATAAGCTGAACGAGGAATCGCCCAAAATTGTTGTTGATGCTCCATTAAACCTCTGACCCCTGTTCTATTTCCCGTCTTTTGATTATCTCTAGAATGAATCGACAGGGTTTTGTGTCGATCTCTTATAATAAGGGTTATCTCGATCCTTTATGGCGATGAGTTTAGGGGGTTAATTCAGACCCCTGAATATTGATCCATTCCTAATCAGGTCAAACGATGATTGACGCAATTATTATTATATCCTTCATACTAGCAGGAATCGGTATCGGTTTCTACGGGGTGGAATTGCTCCCAACCCCCGTCTTAGACCAAGTGAGTAATCAAGATGGTCTGCGATCGGTAACCGCCGGATTTGCGGCCCTAATTATGGGAGCCGTGGGGCTATTTGTGCAAACCTCCTATCGGCGTTTAGAAGCGCAGGTGCGGCAAATGCCCGTAGAAGTCCTCCTCACCCGTTCCATTGGTTTAGTTGTCGGTCTATTAGTCGCTAACCTGATGTTAGCGCCCCTATTCCTGCTCCCCATTCCCAAAGAATTCGGCTTCATTAAACCCCTAGTCGCCGTCTTAGGCAGTATCCTCTTTGCCTTCTCCGGTATTTCCCTGGCAGATGCCCATGGTCGGTCATTTTTACGACTGATTAATCCCCATAGCATGGAAAGTTTATTACTGTCTGAGGGAACCCTAAAACCTGCTACCACCAAAATTCTGGATACCAGTTGTATTATTGATGGTCGCCTGGAAGAACTCCTGAGTACCAAGTTTATTGAAGGGCAACTCTTAGTGCCTCAATTTGTCTTACAAGAGTTGCAACTGGTAGCCGATGCGGGTAACGATCAAAAGCGGATTCGAGGCCGTCGGGGCTTAGAAATTCTCAACCGCATTCGCGAAACCTATCCGGAAAAAATTGCCATCCATCCGGCTGATTATGAAGATATTGGCACGGTAGATGCTAAGTTGGTGCATTTAGCCCAAGAAATTAACGCCACATTGCTCACCAATGATTACAACCTGAACCAGGTTGCTAGTTTACAGGAGGTGTCTGTTCTCAATATTAATGACCTAGCCCAAGCCATGCGTCCAGCCTATTTACCGGGCGACGATCTGGACTTGAAAATTATTAAGCAAGGTCGAGAACCGGAACAGGGTGTGGGATATTTGGATGATGGCACGATGGTGGTGGTTGAAGAAGGGGGGCAGTATATTGGCGTAGAATTGCATGTGGTGGTTACAGGTGCTTTGCAAACTTCGGCAGGACGGATGATTTTTGCTCGTCCTCAAGCTACGGCGATCGCTTGATCGGGATTAAGCAATAAGTAAGGGTTACAAGCAACGACTCCATATATAGCGGATTGGTGCGTTACGCTTCGCTAACACACCCTACGAATAGAGCGCGATCGCCAACGTCAGGAGAAGGAGTTGGAGCGAGAAAGAGCTGATAGCGCGGAGCTAGAGCGCGATCGCGCTCAATCCGATCTACAACAGCTACGGGAGAAACTGCGACAGTTAAATATCGATCCTGATTCTCTGTCGTAGTTTCCAAAAGGGCGATCGCCTTCATTAATGCTCTAATACATCTTTATATTGCAACAAATCTAACGCAACTAAAACGGGGATACAGCCAAAACACTGTTGTGCAAGTTCCCAGCGCTCTTCTCGGTGTAGCATGTGGATGAGCTTTTCTTTCACACTGATAAGATAGCGCACATCGTTAGCAGCGTAGCTGAGTTGTTCCTCGGACAGATTGCTGACATTTCCCCAATCTGAGCTTTGGGCGCTTTTATCAAGTTCGACTTTTTCCAGTTCTTGGACTAATTCTTTCAATCCATGACGGTTGGTGTAGGTGCGGGCGAGTTTGCTGGCAACTTTGGTACAGAAGATGGGATTGACAGTGATATCGAAATGATGCTCAAACTGGGCCACATCAAATCGGGCAAAGTGAAAGACTTTGATAATGGTTGGGCACTCTAGCAGTTGTTTGAGGTTGGGGGCTGTGGTTTGTCCTTTGGCGATCCGGATGGCAATGACATGGCCTTGGGGGTCAGCAATTTGGACGAGACAGAGGCGATCGCGTAGGGGCAATAAGCCCATGGTTTCTGTATCTACGGCAATTTCTCCGACTTGCATATAATGGGCGAGTTGCTCGTCATTGAGATCCTGCTCGCCGATCTGAAAGGGTTGAATGGTCATAAATTAGGGAATAGGGAATGGGGAATGGGGAATAGGCAATAGGGAATGGGGAATAGGCAATAGGGAATGGGGAATAGGGAATAGGCAATAGGCAATAGGGAATAGGCAATAGGCAATAGGGAATCTTCCCCATCCTCCCCATCTCCGCTTAGGGTTGTTGTTCGGTGGGGGGTTCGGGGTTGGAAGGGGGAGATTTCTGGGAAGCGTGAATAAACCAACCGATGACTAGAACCAGGACTGCACCCAGAATATACCCTAAACCGGCAAATCCAAAGCGATCGGCGGCGAAACTGATCCATTGTCCAAATCCTTGTTTAGGTGGGGGATCGTTCATATCGCTCATATAAAATATACCTTTATTGGCTTTCAAAGAGTTCGGAGAGTTCTTCGGTACTGGTTCCTAAAATACGGGCGAGTTTAGAGATTTCATTATCGGTAAATCCATCCCGAATTTGGATGAGTTCTTTGGGAGAACGGCCGACGATGCGGGCGATCGCCCCAATTTGTTCGTCGCTAATTTCTTTACCTCCGTACACATCTCGCAGATCTTGGGGGGAAAGCTTATAGGAGTCGCAAAAGCGGACAAACTCTTTATCGCTAATATCGAGTTGTTCTTGGCGATCGCGCAGTAAAAACATAATTGCCCGCGAGCCATGATCGGGACGCTTAAAGCGATCGACATATTGCTTGTATAGCTCATTGACTTGTTGGGGAGTGCCGCCCAACTGTTTCACTAAGTCGGTACAGGCCATTTTCAGGGCTTTATTGAGGGTTTTGTTTTGTTGAGAGAGCTTTTCGTTTTCCTGTTGCAGTTTTTCGGATTTGTTGATGGTGTCAACAATACTGGCGGCAAATTCTGGAGTACAGAGGCCAACATCCGCATCTTCATAGGAAATAGGGATGTAGGAGCGGTTAGGATTAAATTGTAAGCGTAAAGACTGGTTATTTTCTTCCATAAGGTTGTATATAGTCGCGCTAACCCGACGCTTCAGAAGGGGGTTTCTGAGTCTGGGTCTATTGTACTTCACCTTAACTCTGAATTCGATTAGAGGCCAAGCGATCGGCAATGCGGGTGGTTTCGGGGAGACGGTACTGGGGGCTGCAATCGAGGACATAGGCGATCGCCGTTTCTAAGCCGATCTTATGACCAATAGAAACATATAAGGGTTTAACCTTGGTGCGGGTTCTCAATACTGCTCCAATCGTTTCCTCCCCATCTTTGAGCGGTTCCCAACTGCCTCGTGTGGGTGCAGGTTCATTATGAGTACCAATAAACCGGGATTTAGCGACCCCAATGGTAGGACAATCGAGCAAGGTTCCCAGATGACAGGCTAATCCAAATCGGCGAGGATGAGCGAATCCTTGGCCATCACAGAGGATTAAGTCGGGGGTTGTGGTGAGTTGACGGAGCGCTTTGAGGATTGGGGGGACTTCCCGAAAGGAGAGAAAACCGGGAATATAGGGAAAGATGGTGGGACAAAGGGCGATCGCCGTTTCGATCAGCGTTAAGTCTGGAAAACTCAGCACGGCAACTGCTGCTCTGGTGGTTTTTCCCCCATCTTCAAATCCCAGATCCACCCCAGCAACCCAGTTCACTGTTGAAAGCTGATCCGAGGTCATGACGCGATCGCGCCCTTGTTCTTGAATTAATTTAGCTTCCTCTATCGAAGTCGGCCAACTGAGGTCTTCAGGAATTTTCATAACCTATCTACTTTGCTGATTGATCTTTAATTATGCTAATCAAGTAAATTCTTATGCTAGAGTTACCAAGAAACAGATGAGATATCTGATTGTTGTGTTAACTCGCTAAACTATGATCCAATCGAAAATAAGGTCTGTTGCTTTGGGTACGATAGTTGGGGGATTGCTCTTTGGGGCGATCTCCTGTGGTAATACCACCACAGAAACCTCCAGTGACTTACCTGGAGCAGGGACAACCTTAACCCATGGTCAGAGTAGTATACTAGAAGAACACTTTCAATCCCAAATTATTAACAAAGCCTTAGAGCAATTGGGATACGAGACTCAACCCCCTAAAGAACTGACCTATCCGACCCTGTATGCGGCGATCGGTAACGGAGATATAGACTACACTGCGGTGAATTGGGACAGGCTACACACTGAATTTTACGAAAATAGTGGGGGAGATGAAAAATTAGCCCACGTTGGAGTCCTCACCCCTTCAGTGTTACAGGGATACCAAATAGATAAGAAAACAGCCGATGAATATAACATTACCAGTTTAGAACAGCTCAAAGACCCCGAAATTGCCCAACTCTTTGATACCGATGGTAATGGAAAAGCCAATTTAACCGGATGCGATCCCGGTTGGGGCTGCGAGTTGGTGATCGAACACCATTTAGATGCCTATGGTTTGCGCGATACCGTCGAACACGATCAGGGTCAGTATTCGGCCTTGATTGCCGATACGATGGTTCGCTATCAGGAGGGAGAATCCATTTTGTTTTACACTTGGACTCCCTACTGGGTTGGTGGCGTATTAAAACCGGGTGAAGAAACCATTTGGCTAGAAGTCCCTTATACCGATCTTCCCGAAGGACAAGGGGAAGTGTCTGAAGCCGATACCACAGCCAACGGCAAAAATTTGGGTTTTGTCGTCGATCGCATTAGAGTTGTAGCAAATAAAGAGTTTGTAGACGCAAATCCGGCTGCCGAAAAACTCTTTGAGTTGGTAGAAATTCCCCTTGATGATATTAACGCCCAAAACATGCTGATTCAAGAAGGAGAAGACCAACCAGAAGATATTGAGCGTCATGTGAATCAGTGGATTGCTGACAATCAAGAGTTATTTGATAGTTGGGTAGAACAAGCCATGGAAGTTGAATCCTAATTCTATTTCTCCATCATTTAGCTTACAAGCCAGCAAGGGGCTTCAGCTCCTTGCTGGCTCGTAGAACCTCTCAGGAAATGCTCTGAGTTTAGTTTTTATCTTGCAGGCGATGATGGTTTTTTGTCTCACCAGGGGCGATCGCCTCTGGTGTATGATTGTTAATTAGGGTATTATTTTCTGCAACCGCTACCTGGATTAAAGGGCTGATCGCTGAGTTTCGTAACCCTTGACGCACGGTTTCACTCAAGTATCGCTGCTGTAGTTTATACCATTTTTTCCAGCATTCATAACGCTGTTTGCTTAACAGTTTTGCCAAGGTTGGCACTTGTGTTCTCCAGCTTGAAGGTAAGACTTGATCCAAAAAATCTTCTAACACCAAGGTATCTTGAATTGTTCCTAACACTTCCTGAATGGCTTTAATCTCTTGCACATATTCTTGGTAAACCGGGCCATAATGCTGTCTAAACAAACTCATTTGATAGCGCACCCGTTTCGCTTGTTTGCGGAGATCGTGCAATTCTTCCCCATGTTGGGCAATTTGGGCTTCAGCTCCCTTAATGGTTAACCGGGTTTGCCGCTTAATTTTATCTCGCTCTACAGTAACTCCAACCCACCAAGCGGGATGCAGCAACAATTGATTGATGTAAGGTAACAATAGATCCGGTAATACACTATTGACTGATAACTCTGCCCACTGCTGATAGTGTGGCTCTTGCAACCACCCTTGTAGGCACTGCTTAAATTTCTTATAAGTCTTACCCTGAAGGAGCTTTTTCACGTTGTGGAAAGCTTTAGAGCGCCGTTTGGATAATTTTTTCAAAGCTTTCTCTACTAAGGGTTTTTCCTTCGCTTTTAATTGGGGTTCATACTCTTGCAGAGCGTCTTGCAGTACATCTAAATCTCGCAACTCTCCGAGAATTCTAGCCATTTTGCCAATCTGCTTGTTACTGACTTGGGGCGGTAAGTCTAAAATGGGAGCAAAACCACTGACTGCACTGCGTAAGCGTCGCATTCCTACGCGCATCTGGTGTAAATCTTCTGGATCTTGGTCGGCTAAAACCTTTTGTTCATAGGCGATCGCTTTGCGGAAATATTTTTCCATCCCCAGATAAGCCCAATCTCTTAAATGGTGAGTCTGAGAGTTTTGCGGTTGAATCATGGTCTGTGCCCCTAAAATTAAACGATCGCCTCACCCGTCTAGGGTGTTTAACTAAAATATATAATTATAACATACTCAATTCCTATGAGCGGCTTTGACTTATAAAAACTTTATAAACTCAGATCATCTCTGTTGTTATCGCCTTTTTCTCTGCTACGAGATCACTCAACCGATCGCTCTCTTGAAATTTTGCCCTAACTCCTATACACTAAACAATAGATTAACCTTTTTCTCAATAGACTAATTATTATGCCCATCTACGATTATTTCTGCCCTAGTAATAATCGCAAAGTTGAAGTCTTTCATTCCCTGAATCAGACCCTAGAAACTTGGGGCAAACTCTGTGAACTCGCCCAGATCGATCCCGAAGACACCCCCTTAGATGCACCCGTGCGCCGTTTGTTGAGCGCCCCCATGCTTAGTGTTCCCACGAGCAACAATGATTATAAAAATTTAGGATTTAGTAAATTAGTCAAGCGAGATGATGGTGTTTACGAAAACGTCACCGCTAAAGACGGAGAAGATCCCATTTACTATCGAAATAAAGGGTCTTCAAATAACCCTGACTTGAATAGCTAATTTTCCCTTCACTAAACCCTCGTAGGGTGGGCAGGAGGATAAGCGACATCATGCAACTTCTACAAGCGCCTCCTGACCACCCAATCGGATACTTGAATCGATTACCCAGACTTGATATTACAGGGGAGGAGCTGTTTTCGTGCCTAAATGGATAGACTTATCCGCACCCCGATAGGCATAGTCAATACCTAATTCTTTACAGAAATCTGCCAAGATGACATAGGTAGAACGCTTTAATAAGACTCCTTGTACAAAGGGTTGTACTGGGAAATCTTGATCGCCAATGGCATTCCCATTCACATCTAAAGGACGATTCAGGTAAATATCAACATTGGGAAAACTGGGAATAATGGGAGCATCAGTGATGTATTTGGGCCTGTATTTATCCGAAACCAAATTAATAAACCGGATGTCCCCGCTTTGGACTGTACCAATTCGGATCTGGAAAGGTGATGTTAAATCTAATAACCGAGCATAACACCGGTTATCGGAAAGAATATAGCCTGTAGAAACGACTCGACCCCCAAAGAAGATCTTGCATTCCGTTTCCTGCTGATAGTTTTCGATTTTTTGTAAGTCCGGATCGGCAGCAGCTTGCATGAAGCTCCGAACTTTATCCCGTAAAATATCACCCCCTACACCACCGCGATCGGAAGATTTCAGTTGCCACCAGTCCCAGCGCTCGGCTGTCCCTCCCGGCCATCCATCATGCCAACTAATGGGGCCATAGTTATCATGGGGTAGCCCATAGTATCTTGCTGTACCAAAAGAGACTCCAGTACCTCGCCAAGCTTGCCACTTAGAAAAATCTCGATTAGCGGCTGCTTCGGCGTGAGTCATCACACTAGAGATAGTAATATCATTGACTCCCCAACCCAAATCTAGAGCAAGAGATGCCACTTCCTTGCACATATTGTCAATTTGGATCGTGGTGGGGGGATAATCCCGCCAAGCCACGCCTCCCATACAGGAGCAACAGATACTGACAGAATTGGTGTTACGGGCATAAGTATGAGTCCGCAACATTTGATCGTAACCCGTGTGCCGTTTAACTGTGCCATCACTCATGACTACGGTATGGTAATGGCCAGGAGTTGCCCAATTATAGTGCGTTCCACTCCAGTGTAAATAGATTTTCCGAATGATTTGACCCATAAACTTGCCTGATCCTAAGATATAGACCTCATTATATTTCAGGGATTTCTTCTAAAATATTAAAGTTGGCCAAAAGAAGAGGGATTTTTAAGAGGCGATCGCCTGTATCCGTAATTTAGCGTACATTCCTTAACCTCTCTCTCTAGAGGAACACCCAAAAACCTGTAAATCTCCTCTAGTCAAAAGGGTTAGCCATCCACCATAATAGAAGATAGACCCGGCCAAGGTTTTGGCCCACTTCACCCTTCACCCTATAACTGAATAAACCCTCCTACCACTATGACGGCCACCGTGCATTCCCTCTTTGATACCCTTTCTCCTGAACCTTCTGAAGACTCCCTCTCTGCCAGTACCCTAGAACTCGCTGTTGGAGATGCCCGTGAAGTCCTCGAACAACAACGACAGAAAAACCAAACCCTGACTACGAAACTGAATATCTTATTTGTGACCAATGGAGCCTTGCTCACCAGTTTAACCCTGTCTCGGTTGGTGCTAGTGCCCAATTTGCTCACGGTTGCTGAGTTGATCGGTTTCCTTGTAAACTTTACGTTGCTGATTTCGGCATTCCTCCCTCGGCAAATGGCAGTGAGTCCTAATTTAGGCGATCGCAAGTTCCTGGAAAGCTACTTATCTCTCTCGCCAGAGGAATATCAACTGCAAATGCTCGTGAACTGGGCAGAAGCCTATAATGTAAATAAACAACGGTTAGATGATATCTCCCAATCCCTCTCCTATGCTGCCTATGCCACCTGGATGTTGGCGTTGGTAATTCTGACGGATATGGTAGTGGCTAACTTTTGTCCAGGGATGGCTTGCTTCCCTACTGTTTTGACTTATTTTGCTCTATGAGTTCCCATCGGGACAATCCCAATCCTCCCAAAAAGAAAGTCAACCTGCCGGAACCGGATCAGGATAATATTACGGTACTGACCAATAAGTTGCCCAAAGGGCCAATTTTGCCATGGAACCGGTATGATTCCCCGTGGCACAATCCAGAAAAGGAAAAAGACAAGAAGGACGCTTTGAAAGCTGAAGGCGCTACAGTAGAGCCAAATTCAGAAAGGGAAGATACTGAGAATACAGAGGAAGGGCAAGAAGGCAATACGATTCCCTTTAAGCGTAATCAGGGATGAGTTGAATTAAAAATTTTGTTCTAAATTGTAGCTGGGCTTGAACGATTAAAAAGTAGAGACATGGTGGGTTCGTGCGGGTTTCCGCAAGCGGACATGAATACAAAAAT
>NZ_JAQOSO010000084.1:73828-172840 GCF_030068505.1 Roseofilum capinflatum BLCC-M114 | reverse complement strand
CAAAGGCGAAGTTAGGGGCAAGTTCGTTGCAGGTTTTATAATCGGCGATCGCCCCTTCCCAGTCTTGTAAGCCCATTTTGGCATTACCGCGATTGTTGTATGCCTGGGCATCATCGGGGTTAATCTCCAGGATATGATTGTAGTCTTCAATCGCTTCTGTATAGCGTCCTAACCCTTCTAAGGCGGCTCCCCGGTTGAGATAGGGATCGGCAACGGTAGGCATCAGTTCGATCGCTTCATTATAATCGGCGATCGCCCCCTCAAAATCTCCCTGACTCGCACGGGTAATCCCCCGATTGCTCCAAGCGGCGGCACTTTCGGGATAAGCCTCTAAAATTTGCGTCCAATCCGCTTCTGCTGTGGCAAAATCCCCTTGATTCGCTGCTGTAAACGCTTCCTGCGCCACGTCTTCTAAGTTCCTAGACTCATCCACCGCACTGATTAACCGGGGGGTAGCACTCTCTTGATCCCAAACCTGATGGGGAAATTCCCGCATCGAAATCGCCTGGGCTGGTAAAATAATACTAGCTACGAGAATGACGACAATTAACAGTCCTTTCCAAAGTAGATTCATAGGTGAGTGCTGCTATAAACAATTCTTTATATAGCTAGTCTAAATGAGTTATGCAACGAGAAATAGTCTAATCACTTAAATTTTATCTATTCTACATACAGCGCTTTGCGCTGTATCGGTGGACAGTAGGAAAAGATCCCCCCTTGCCCCCCTTAAAAAGGGGGGAATAGGAAAGTCCCCCTTTTTAAGGGGGATTTAGGGGGATCAAGATGTCCCACATAACAGCGAAAACTGCTGTATCATCTATGTTTCAACTTGATGCAATAACCGTTTATTCAACACAGGATAAGCAGTATCTACCAAGTGTCACCATTACCGGTGGCGCTGGCAATGACTTTATCTTCTAGAACCTAGACCCGAAGCAGAAAGGGCTATATTTTGAATTTTTAATGAATCGAAACTTCTGCCCGAAATAGCAACTTGTGCTGATAGCGGTATCCGGGGGCAACCACTGTTACCAACGTGCCTGGATCGGCTGTTCCTTGGGTGAGTTGATGCCATTGGGGATCGTAGGGAAGGCGATCGCCCACTGCTGCTATGGCTTCTAGTCCCCAACTTTGCACCAACCGCTCAACCGGCGTGACTAATTTTACCAAATTTACGGGCTTGATATTGGCATCCTGTTCCACCTTAGCCACGGCGATCGGCCAATAGCGTAACCAAGACTCTAACTGGTCTAAGCTCTCTCGCTCAAAGCCCTCTTTTAACTCTTGAGGTTGTTGTTCGAGTTGCCGTTGCAGGCGATCGTATTCTTGCCTTAGCTCAGTGACCGGATCGGGAAGTTTCGCCACAGCAGACAACAATTCTGGGGCAGAAATTTGTAAGGCAGTTGCTAACTGCAACAGTGTACTTATTTTCAGATCTTCTATCTTACCTTGACGGATACGCCGTAATTGTTTCATGGAGACTCCTGAAGCCTGACTTAAGGCTGTCCAAGAGTTAAACCCCACCTTTTCCATCAAGGGTTGGAAAACTGAGTTTAAGGGAAACTTTTCGTCGAATTGAGTCATTGATCTAAAGCTTTAAAGATCGGGCCGATTGAGGTTTTTGATATCAGTGATTCATAATTATAGACCCCTAACTTTGGCCCATTTGGGTACGCAGACGAGCCAATAATCTCCCTAGCTCTCCTACCCAAAGGATAATGGAGGTTCCACCCCAAATAACTAACCAATCGTACAAAGAAAGGGGAACTGTTCTAAAGAAGCCGCCGCCCCATTGAACAATAATGATCTGTCCAAAGACAATTACCGCAGAAATGATGATAAAGCCAGGATTCTCTTTGAGATTTTTGAACACGGAATCTTTTAAGCCAAAGCATTTAGCGTTAAATAAATTCCACCAGTTGACCATTACAAAGGTAGTAAAGAAGAGGGAGAGTTCATAGGGGTCAACGATTCCATCTTGCTGAATATAGAGGAGAAAGCCGACAAAAAAGATCAGGAAGACAAAGGCCACCGATAAGAGTTGTTTGGCCATCGATGGACTGATAATAAAGGCTTTGGGGTTGCGGGGAGGATGACGCATCACCATGGGATTGGGGGGATCGGTGGCTAGGGCGAGGGCGGCAAAGGTATCCATAATTAGGTTGACCCATAACAGTTGGGTGACGGTTAGGGGTAAATTGATGTTGATAAAGGGGCCGAGGAGGGCTATACCACAGGCAGCGACATTAATGGTGAGTTGAAAGAGGATAAATTTCTGGATATTCTGATAGAGCGATCGCCCCCACATGACCGCATTTTCAATACTCTTGAAGGAGTGATCTAGGATAATAATATCACTGGCTTCCTTGGCTACGGAGGTGCTTTCTTGCCCCATGGCTAACCCCACTTGGGCTTGATTGAGGGCGGGCGCGTCGTTGGTTCCGTCTCCGGTAACAGCCACAACTTCCCCATTCTCTTGTAAAAGTTTTACCAACCGTTGTTTATCCGCAGGACGGGCACGGGAGAGGACTTTTAAGGAGCGTACAGCCTCCCGCGCTTGGCGATCGTCGAGTTGGGCAAAGTCTTGACCGGTTAAGAAGCATTCCGGGCCATCCTCATCGGTGACTAAGCCAATTTGACGGGCGATATATTTGGAGGTGTTGGGATTATCTCCCGTGACGATTTTCACCCCAACACCAGCCCGTTGACAGGTTTTAATGGCTCTGGGAACATCGGGGCGAATGGGGTCAGCAATAGCCACAAAGCCTAACCAAATCATGCCTTGAGTCATCAGGCGCTCAATATCGATGTCCTCTTCGGGAGAGCAGTGGTCTAAGTTATCTCGATAGGCAAAGCCTAAGAGCCTCATACCATTGGCTTCGTAGGTTTTCATCTGTTCGGCGATCGCACTATGGCTGGGAATCGGTTGCACCCCTTTTTCGGTCACCCTATAGCTACATTGGGCTAGAACAATTTCCGGCGCTCCTTTAATATGAAGAATCGGGCGTTCCCGATGGCGAGAATAGCCCACAGTCGCCATATATTTACGTTCTGGGGAAAAAGTTAGCTGGTTTAAAGTGCGAAAACTTTCCCGTTCCTGCTCATAGCTACGCTGTTGAGTATCTAACCATAACAGCAGCGCTCCTTCCGTGGGATCGCCAATGGAGGTAACTTCTTCTTCGCCTAAATTCAGGTTACAACTGCGCTGTAAATTGGCGGTACTGTTAATGGCGATCGCCTCTGCAATCAGATCTAAGTCTCCCCCAATACAGGCCTCACTCACTTCCATCTTATTGAGCGTCAGGGTTCCGGTCTTATCCGAACAGATCACTGTGGTTGCGCCAATGGTCTCGCAGGCTTGCATTTGTCGCACCAGGGCATTTTGTCGGGTCATCCGTCGCATACTATAAGCCAGACTCAGCACCACACTCAGGGGTAAGCCTTCAGGAACCGCGACCACAATCACCGCTACAGCAATCATAAAATAGGTGAGTAGGGCAGTGGCTGCTTCTGTTGTAATCCAAGTTTGGGGGCTTTCAGGAACCCAATTTAATAGCCAACCTAGACCCAATCCTCCGGCTAAAACCAACACCCCGATCGCCAAACTTTTCAGCCATTGGACTAAACTTTCATCTTCTAACCATTCTGGCGCTTGCATTTGGGGTTTAATCAAGGTCAAGCCTTCATAGAGAATCGGCAACCACACCTTAATTAAGGCGATCGCCGCACTCACAATCACTAAACTGGTCACATACCACTGTTGGCCACTCAGATTAAACTCATCGGCAAAAATCCCCCGCACAATTAAGGCCGAATCAATTAACACGGCAATGACTAACCCACACACCCCAATCAACTGACTGAGGCGATCGAGTTGTTGATTCAGGGGGGTTTTTTCATCAGTTGGCCCAGCCGCCGCTCGTGCCGTTTTACCAATTTCCGTTTGATCACCAATGGCAATCACTTCTATGATTCCATGGCCATCCACCACAATAGTGCCGCGCATCACCTGATCCGGAGGATAGGCCGTAGAACTAACCGTCAGTTTCTCTAACTGGTGAGAAGTGACCTTGTTCACCGGGAGAGTTTCCCCCGTCAAGCTGGACTCATTAATCTGAAACGACACCGCACCGATCGCCAAACCATCGGCCGGCACTTCATCTCCGGCTTCGAGTAACACCACATCTCCAACCACAATCTCCTTTTTAGGGACTTTACTAAAAACACCATTACGGACAACGGTTACCGGAACTTCATCATTAACTTGATTGAGAATATTGAATTCTTGAGTGGCTTTATACTCATTGATAAAGGAAACGGTAGTGGCTAAAAAAATAGCGACCAAAATTCCCAGACCTTCCAGATATTCTCCATCCACAAAACCAATGGTCATGGCCAACAGCGCCGCCACAATTAAAATCCGAATAATAGGGTCTTCATACTTTTCTAGATAGAGTTCCCACCAAGGGGTTTGCTCTGGTGGGGTGAGGATATTCAGTCCATACTGTTGGCGACTGGCTTCAACTTCCGTAGCTGTTAGTCCCCACAGGTGTTTTGAGTCTTGGAGATCGGGTTGAGATTTTTGAATGGTCATTTGTTGGTTATCTTATACGAGGGTTTAAGCAGGGTTTTAAAATGGAGAGGTGCGGCACATCAAGCCGTTCCATATTTTTCTATCATGATTGAGTTTTGGCGAAAATGCACTCGTTACCCCTAATTGTTAAAGAAACGTTAAAAAATGCCGAATGGGACAGAGCAGAGTGTCGATATTCGCAGTAACTTATACTTACAAACCGAGTAAGATGGCTTATTAACGCACCTTACCTTAGCTAAAAATAGGGGTGATAAAAGTGAAGTCGGCCAAATCCCAGAAACGCTTTTTGGGGCTTTTCTCCTTGAGGAAACGCAGTTACGCCAAATAAGTATACGCCAGTGGTATTGGGATTTCTAACCGGATATAAGCCGAGGGTAAATTGGGTTCCAGGGGGAATGGGTTCCTCTAAGGTTAGGGTAATCGTGCGCTCTGCGATCGCTACCTCTTCTATTGTAAAGGATCGCCCCCGATTGCGGCGATCGCCTGCAAAAACCCTGGTTCGTTGAGCTTCATATCGAGGTACATCAAAGCCTTGCGTTTGACTGATTTCCAGCTTCTTAAGCGGTTCAGTGGCATCCTCTGGCAGTTCGATGGTAAAGTAATAGGCTGCACTCCAAGCACGAATGGAGTTGTTCGTCGTCGTCACGGAGATTAACCGGGGTTGTCCGGCAAAGGCTGTAATTCCATCTCGTAGAGTAACCGCATACATTGGCGCAGATCGGGAAAGGGTAGGATCGCCCACAGTGAAGGCCAAAAGACTAAACGGAAGAATTAATAGCTTATAATGCTGTATCCAATTACCCATTACCGATTACCCATTACCGATTACCCTAACTATAACATTCCTATTCGCTCCAGTAATCTCGGCCCACCCCTCTCCTAACCTGAACTTTCGCCCCTTCTTTTCTTTACGTTTCTTAACATTATTTGAAGTAAACCCTCCAAAAATCGTTAACCCGATCCGATAGATATAAATAAATATTGCACTATCGAGCAACTGAGTCCAAAGTTCGGTAGAACATAAAAGTAGAGAGTGTAAGAGGGAAACGAAATGGCAACTCTATCTGGAAGCAATCAAAAACATCTGAACTGGCAACAAATCCTCCTAGGCGCTCTAGGGTTTTGGCTAAGTGCAACCCTGATCGTCGATCTGGTAATTATGCCCATTTTGTATAGTGCCGGAATGATGACTCAACCCGGATTTGCATCAGCAGGCTATTCTATTTTTTGGGTGTTTAACCGTGTAGAAATTATCTGCGCTGCCTTAACCTTAACGGGCTTGCTCGTTTTAGAAAATCAACATCAACTATCAGAAGCAAAACGCCACACTGCTATTATCGTATCAGTCATTTTATTAGCGGTCGCTTTGGTAGACACCTATGGATTAACCCCACAAATGAGTGCCATGGGACTGAATTTAACCTTCTTTGAAACCGTGCGATCGCTGCCCTCAGAAATGATGCCCATGCAAATGGGATATTGGGCATTAGATTTGTTTAAAATCATCGGTTGTGGTCTAATTCTCCAACTCTGTAGCCCTTGGAGTACGGCGAAGAACTAAACCAACAACGACGACTTAACTCCAGTTTCCAACCCATGACTCAATTACAAGGCTATTTTAAGAGCCTTGTTTCTTTTTTTGTCTATTTGAGAGATATGTACAAGCAACGGTGGTTAGACTTACTACAGAATTATCGGGCGATCGCCGTCATCCGTTCTCCCGATCTGAAACTGGGGATGCAACTCGCTCACGCAGTGGCTCAAGGAGGCATGGGCTTAATTGAGATTACCTGGAATAGCGATCGCCCCGCCGATCTGATCGCCCTACTGCGCCAACAACTGCCCCACTGTACCATCGGCGCAGGAACCCTACTGACTAGCAATGACGTGCAACAGGCAATCGCCTGTGGTGCAGAATTTCTATTTTCTCCCCATACCCATCCCCCCCTGATCGAACAAGCCATCAAAGCCCATATTCCCATCATTCCCGGCGCTCTTACCCCCACCGAAATTGTCACCGCTTGGCAAACCGGAGCCAGTAGCGTCAAAGTCTTTCCCATTCAAGCCATTGGTGGAAGCCACTATCTTAAAAGCTTACATGGCCCTTTAGGTCATATTCCCCTCATTCCCACCGGAGGCGTTACCCTAGACAATGCCCCCGATCTGATTAAAGCCGGGGCGATCGCCGTCGGGTTATCCAGCCAACTCTTTCCCCCATCCCTAGTCAAACAACAGAATTGGCAGGCAATTTCAGACAACACTCGCCAACTTCTAGCACAATTACGCATGGATGATACATAGGTCTTCAGGCAAAATAGGAATAGCGATCGACTCTGCATCACTGCCATGAAAGCAATTATCCCTATCCTCACCCTCATTATGCTTGGAGCGCAAGGTATCCAACCTATCCCCACCTTCGCCCAAACCCCAACCCTAGAAGAGCAGGTTCAAACCCTGAAAAACTCCAGCCAACGCTGGATAGAAGTGAATATTGCCACCCAGCGCCTCACCGCTTGGGAAGGCTCCATTCCCATCTACAGCGTCATTATCTCCACCGGAAAAGCCTACCATGAAACCCCCAGAGGCAGCTTTGCCATCGAATCCAAACATGACGTTGCTCGGATGCAAGGAGATGGCTATGATTTGCCCGATGTTCCCTATACCATGTACTATTCTGGTCACTATGCCATCCATGGCGCGTACTGGCATCATCAATTTGGCACACCCGTCAGCCATGGTTGCGTGAATGTTGCCGTCGATCATGCCCAATGGCTCTTTAACTGGACAGAGTTGGGAACCCCCGTGATTGTTAAATAGTCGGGAATGCTCTTCGACTCCGCTTAGGGTGAGGGGAGTGGGGAATGGGGAGATACAGTTATGATGATAGATATGATGATAGATATGATGATAGATATGATGATAGAAACTCGATGATAGCAATTTGTTAACCCCACCCGCGATTATGAAAGGAATTTGGCTGGAAAACCAACAACTCCAACTGCGAACGGATTTATCTACCCCCACTCCTCCAGAAGGAGAAGCGTTAGTGAAAGTGTTGCGTGCTGGCATTTGTAATACGGATTTAGAGCTACTGCGCGGATACTATCCCTACACGGGGATTCTCGGTCATGAGTTTGTCGGTGTTGTAGCAGAAGGGCCAGAAAAGTGGGTGAATCAACGAGTAGTGGGGGAAATCAATGCTAGTTGTGGAGACTGTCGCTTCTGTCGGCGGGGAGAACCCACCCATTGCGAAAACCGGACAGTATTAGGCATTGTCAATCGCCATGGAGCGTTTGCCGATTATCTAAGTTTGCCAATTAAAAATTTACATCCGGTTCCCGATACGGTAGAGACGAATGCGGCCACATTTACGGAGCCGTTAGCTGCTGCTTTAGAAATTCAAGAGCAGGTATCGATTACTCCAGAGGATAGGGTTTTAGTGGTTGGAGATGGCAAATTAGGACAGTTGGTGGCTCAAAGCTTGGCGCTCACTGGATGCAACCTGTTGGCGATCGGTCGTCATCGGGAGAAGTTAGCCAATTTAGAAGCTCTGGGAATTTCCGTAGGGTTTGCGGATGATGTTCAAGAGGGTACATTCGATCGCACCGTGGAATGTACGGGCAACCCCCAAGGATTTGCGATCGCCGCTCGTGCCCTTCGTCCACGGGGAACCCTTGTCCTAAAAAGCACGTATGCAGGGAAGCTCACCTTCGATGCTTCTACCCTGGTGGTCAATGAAATCACGGTCATTGGATCGCGATGCGGCCCCTTTGATAAAGCCTTAGCTCTACTGGAAAACCATCGCATTGATATTCATCGTTTAATTCAGGCAGAATATCCCCTCAGCGAAGGACTGGAAGGGTTTAAATTAGCTCAACAAAAAGGGGCCTTAAAAGTCTTATTAAATATGGAAGAATAGGGCTAGACAGAATGCTCATTACCCATTACCAAAATGCCTGATTCTTCTAAATCATCTCGCTCTTTAGCGGGAATTGCGGGTTTAGTGGCGATCGCCACCTTAGTCAGTAAAGTGGCGGGTTTAGTCCGTCAACAGGCGATCGCGGCGGCGTTTGGAGTGGGGCCGGCAGTAGATGCCTATACCTATGCCTATGTGATTCCCGGTTTTCTGCTTATCCTCTTAGGGGGAATCAATGGCCCGTTTCATAGTGCCATTGTCAGTGCTTTAGCCAAGCGTAAACCGGAAGAGGCTGCGCCGTTGGTTGAAACGATTACAACATTGGTCAGTCTGATTTTACTGCCGGTTACCCTGTTTTTAGTGGTAGCAGCTGATCCCCTGATCAATTTGGTGGCTCCGGGACTGTTGCAAACGCCCGAAGGAATGGAGATTCATGCGATCGCCGTAGAACAATTGCGGATCATGGCTCCTCTGGCGCTCCTAGCAGGGTGGATTGGGATTGGATTTGGCACATTGAACGCGGGAGATCAATATTTTCTCCCCTCCATTAGTCCCCTGTTTTCTAGTTTGACCATTTTAGCCAGTTTAGGCGCTCTCTTCCTGCAACTTGGCTCCGATATCATCAACCCCGAATATGCTCGCATCGGGGGGCAAGTGTTGGCTTGGGGAACCCTTGGAGGTGCAGCGATCCAATGGTTTGCCCAACTGGTAGTGCAATGGCGATCGGGTTTAGGAACCCTGCGACTCAGGTTTCAGTTTCGCCAACCGGGAGTCGGTCAAATCTTGCGGGTGTTGGGCCCGGCGACCCTTTCTTCTGGCATGATGCAGATTAATGTTTATACTGACCTCTTTTTTGCTTCCTTCATCCCCCAAACCGCCTCAGCCTTGGGCTATGCGGGCTTATTGGTACAAACACCTCTGGGTATTCTCTCCAATATGCTTTTGGTTCCCCTGTTACCGGTCTTTTCCCGGCTTACGGAACCGGAAAATTGGCCAGAACTGAAGCAGCGCATCCGCCAAGGGATGATTCTCACCGCCCTGACGATGTTACCCTTGGGGGGGTTGATGATTGCCCTCAGTGATGCGATCGTGCGGGTGGTGTACGAGCGCGGAGCCTTTGACCCGCAAGCGTCCCAGTTTGTTTCTAGCTTACTGGTAGCCTATGGCATCGGCATGTTTGTTTACTTAGGCCGAGATGTATTAGTGCGTGTCTTTTATGCCCTCGGAGATGGTCAAACCCCTTTTCGGATCAGTGTTATTAGTATTGTCTTGAATGGGGTGTTAGATTATGTATTGATTCAAACTTTTGGCGCACCGGGTTTGGTGTTGGCCACAGTGGGCGTTAACTTGTTTTCCATGGTGGCAATGATTATTTTGTTGGATCGGAAAATTCAGGGTTTACTCTGGCAAGGGTGGATGATTCCGATACTGAATTTGACCCTAGTGAGTGCGATCGCCTCCTCCCTCGCGTGGTTTGTTAACGACACCTTAGAACAACTCTGGACAACCCCCACTTTTCTCTTCCATCTCCTGCAACTCTCCATTTCCGGCTCCATCGGTTTAGGGATTTTTGTTCTCCTCTGCCTCCCCCTAAAATTACCCGAAACCCAATCATTTATCGCTCGCATCCGACAAAAATTAGGACGGTAGTCTAGAGGGAATGCCGTTCCAGTCTACTCGCAGAAACCTCTTGACCCAGGGGGATTTTTACTGTTAAGATATATTGCGTAATGTTTATTACGCTGAAATCTATAGTTAACGGCCCTTAAATATATATGTCTCTTCCCATTCGCAATGTTGCCATTATTGCCCACGTCGATCATGGCAAAACAACTCTTGTGGATGCTCTGCTCAAGCAATCGGGTATTTTTCGCGAAGGAGAAGAAGTCCCCGATTGTGTCATGGATTCTAACACCCTGGAACGGGAGCGGGGAATTACAATTCTGTCTAAAAACACTGCGGTTCACTATAAAGATACCCTAATTAATATCGTTGACACCCCAGGCCACGCCGATTTTGGCGGTGAAGTCGAGCGAGTTTTGGGGATGGTAGATGGCTGTATCCTGATTGTAGATGCCAATGAAGGGCCCATGCCTCAAACCCGGTTCGTGCTGAAAAAAGCCCTGGAAAAAGGCCTGCGTCCGATTGTGGTGGTGAACAAAATAGATCGGCCCCAAGCCGATCCCTATGGGGCGATCGATAAAGTCTTAGATTTATTCCTAGAACTGGGCGCAGATGACGATCAATGTGAGTTTCCTTATCTATTTGCTTCGGGAATCCAAGGGTATGCCAAAGAAGACCTAGAAAGCGAAAGCCAGGACATGCAAGCCCTGTTTGAGTCGATTTTACATCACGTTCCCCCGCCGGTTGGCGATCCGGACAAACCGCTACAACTACAAGTAACGACCCTAGATTACTCAGAATACCTCGGTCGGATTGTGATTGGTAGAATCCACAATGGAACGATTAAAGCCAACCAACAAGCCGCTCTAGTCAAAGATAACGGGGAAATGGTCAAGTCTAAAATCTCTAAACTGATGGGATTTGAGGGTCTCAGCCGGGTAGACATGGAAGAAGCCTCAGCCGGATATATTGTTGCTGTCGCTGGGTTTAGTGATGCCAATATTGGAGAAACCATTACTTGTCCCAATGAACCCCAAGCGCTGCCCTTAATCAAGGTAGATGAGCCAACCTTGCAAATGACCTTCTCGGTCAATGACTCCCCCTTTGCAGGACAAGAAGGACAATTTGTCACCTCTCGCCAATTGCGCGATCGCCTCTTCCGAGAACTAGAAACCAACGTCGCTCTGCGTATCCATGAAACCGATTCCCCCGATTCCTTCCTCGTCTCTGGACGCGGTGAACTGCATCTGGGTATCCTGATTGAAACCATGCGTCGCGAAGGATACGAGTTCCAAGTCTCCCAACCCCAAGTGATCTATCGCGAAGTCAACGGCCAACCCTGCGAACCTTACGAATGTCTCATTCTGGACGTTCCCGAAGAATCCGTAGGCGGGTGTATGGAACGACTCGGCCAGCGTCGCGGCGAAATGCAAGATATGCAAATGGGAGGCAACGGCCGCGCTCAACTGGAATTTGTGATTCCTGCACGGGGTCTTATTGGCTTCCGAGGTGAATTTATGCGCCTCACCCGTGGCGAAGGGATTATGAATCATAGCTTCTTTGAATATCGTGGCCTAGGAGGAGACGTGGAAACCCGCCGCAATGGGGTCTTAGTCGCCTTTGAAGAAGGAACCGCCACCTTTTATGCCCTCAAAAACGCGGAAGACCGGGGCGTATTCTTCATTACTCCCGGAACGAAAGTCTATAAAGGCATGATTGTGGGCGAACATAACCGCCCCCAAGATTTGGACTTAAATGTTTGTAAAACTAAACAGCTCACCAACATGCGCTCTTCGACCGGCGATGAACTGGTACAATTGCAAGCTCCCGTACAAATGAGTTTGGAGCGGGCTTTGGAATATATTGGCTCGGATGAATTGGTAGAAGTTACGCCGGAAACAGTGCGCTTGCGGAAAGTAAGCAAAAAGCTGGCGAAGCGTTAGGAGTAAACCCTGTCTGCCCTGTCTGCCGACAGGCAGGGGACGTAGGGTGACGTACCTATAACAGAGAAAACGGCTGTATTACTGATGCTAGATTGGCGGAAATTATGGCGGAGTCTCTTTGCCCGTTTAGCACGATGGTGGAAAACCCTGTGGCAAAAGTTGCGGGGTTTTCCACCATCGGCGGGTTCGGATGCACCGGTAGGCCCTCCCCTGAGCTATACCCACTATGAATTCCTGTTTCATGAGCTTCTAGAAGGAGTCAGTAACCAAGGATGGGGACAGGCAGAAATTCGGGATTTTTTCCGGCAATGGCAAGAGCGGACGACTGAAAGGGAGTGGTTGGGATGGCTAGAGCGCTTTGGTGAAAGAGTTTTAGGCTCTCGTGCCCCGAATCTGGAGTTGGCTGAACGGATGGTGCAGTTGAGAGCTGTTTATCCAGAACCTTTGGGGCAACTTGCCGGTGAGATTGGATCAGCCCTGTTACAACGCCCTAGGGAACCGGATAGGGGAGAAGAACTGAAGAGGGAGGAAGAACCGGAGGTGAAGGAGCCGCCTCTAGAGGTGGAGAAAGAACCGGTGAATATGCCGCCTCCGGTGAGTGAGAAACCTCCTATCTCTCGACCTCCTGAGCAACCAACGAAGCCGAAAGAGAGTCCTAAACCAGTCCAGAAACTTCCTGAACCGAGTCCAGAGTTCCCCTCTGTGATACCCTCTTTGAATAGTTTGTCAGGGGTGTTGCGTTTGTTGCAATTGCGACCGCAGATGGCGCAACAGTTGGCCAAGCAGATGGGGATTGAGGAGAGTAACCCAGAAAATGTGTTACAGGAGTTACAGGTCAGGGCGCTAATGAAGTCCAGTGTAAAGCAGGAGAAACAGGGGAATTTAGGGGGAGCGATCGCCTATTTGGATCGGGCGATTGATATAAATAGCCAGTCGGCGATCGCCTGGGGTATGAAGGGAGATCTATTATTTAAGTCACAACGATTTGAGCAGGCGATCGCCGCCTACAATCGAGCCACAACCCTGAATCCTGACGACGAACAAACCTGGTATAACCGGGGAATGGCAGCCTTTGAGTTACAGCAATTTGAATTAGCCTTATCCAGCTTTGAGCGATCGCTCGATCTCCAGCCAAATTTCTATCCAGCTTGGAAAAACAAGGCCATTTCCTTGTTGAATTTAGGACGCTATCAGGAAGCTCTAGAAGTGTGCCATCGCACCTTAGAGAAGGAACCCAACGATCCCGTTTTACAAACCTGTCGAGACAAAGCACAGGAGAACTTAGAAAAGGAAAATCGCCCATAGTGCCGTGACACAGCTAAAAATGTGCATTAGCGTAGGGTGGGTTAGGCGGCTAAAACCTAGACTCTGACAGCAATCTATCAATCCGCCGTAACCCACCATTTTAGGGTTGTCACGGCAATAGAGTGCGATAGAGTGCGATCGCCTAAACCCAGCCTTGATGAACCGGTTGAGGCTTCGATTCCGGAATAAAAATCGATAAAGCTTTGGGAATAACCCGGAAGTGAGCCGGAGTCGTCGTCGTAATTTCCCCATCCGTATTGATCGGCAGAGCATGGCGAGTGTAAACATGCAGTTCCGTACCATTAAGGGATAAAACCCCCGGCAGAGTATGATAGCGTCCGTGATAAATAGCAGGAAAAATAGCCAGAATTTGCCACCAATGCTCTAATCCTAAACTATAGAGGTCGAGGCGTTGATCGTCGATCGCCGCATCATGGGCGATCGCCATACCCCCTCCATAATAGCGCCCATTACCAATCGCAATTTGAATCGTTTTCACCCGATGGGAGCGCTCACCTTCCTTAATTTCCGCATCAAACAAACGAGATTGGGCCAACACCTTCAGAGCAGAAAGCGCATAAGCAACAATCCCCCAACGGCCCTTAGATTGGTGACTCAGGCCATCCGTAATCTTCACACTCAAGCCCAAACTCGCCACATTAAAGAAATACTTGCCATTCACCCAGCCTAAATCAATTTGATGCAACTTTCCCGTAGCGATCGCCCGACAAGCCGCCGGAATTGACAACGGGATCTGTAGCGTTCGTGCCAGATCGTTCGCCGTTCCCATCGGTAAAATACCCAAAGGTCGTTGGATCTCCACCAGAGCATCCACCGCCCCATTCAGAGTCCCATCCCCCCCACCAATAATCACCAAATCCATCTGGGGGCCATACTCGCGAATCACTTGTGGTAATTCTTGATAATTTGAAGGAGAAACCTCCAATAACTTAAATCCCTGATGCTCTAAATAGGCGATCGCCTCCTCGCGAGAATGCCTTCCCCGTCGTGAGTGAGTATTAACCAAAAATAGCGCTTGTCTAGTCATAAATTTCCATTACAAGCAGAATATGCCTAATATGGTACTTTGAACCGATTAACTGACCGATTACCAAGGCGCAGCACAATCACCATGATTCACCGCACTATTCGACCCATAGGAGTTTACGATCTCCGAGGATTAGCCTCTTATGAGTCTAAGTTACTTTCCCTAGACTCCATACGCGGT
Source organism: Roseofilum capinflatum BLCC-M114 (assembly GCF_030068505.1). Taxonomy (NCBI): domain Bacteria; kingdom Bacillati; phylum Cyanobacteriota; class Cyanophyceae; order Desertifilales; family Desertifilaceae; genus Roseofilum; species Roseofilum capinflatum. Next base: position 158,231 of record NZ_JAQOSO010000084.1, on the reverse strand, counting down.
TATCTTCTCCAGATTGATGCCCAAAATGATAATACAACCATCCTAAACCCCAATGAACTGCCTGAAATCAAATATGCCAACGGTTTAGCCATGTGGGAAAATACCCTCTGGTTTACCCGCGATCACAGTGTCTATACCTGTTCTCTCGAAGATTTCCGACCCCGCTTATTAGCCACTCTACCCTTCCGCGCTGAGGGGATCGCCGTGTGGGGAACAACAGTGTATGTCTCCTGTAAGGAAGGCTGTTATATCCAAGTATTGAACGATAAAGGGCGCATGATTACCCAACTGCGTCCCCCAGGAGTAGGAGTCGAAAGTCTAGCCATCCGCAATGAAGAACTTTGGGTCGCTGACAAGGAAGAACAGACCGTTTATTGTATGGATCGGGCAACCGGGGACATTAAGTTTAGTTTTTTAACCCCCTTTGATAGCCCCACCGGGTTGGTTTTTTATACCGATCCGACCACTTCAGAAGAATTGCTCTATGTTTCCTATGCCAGCGAAAAACCCTTTATTCGCGACGATCCCAATTCCGATCCGCCCCTGGAGTTAGCCTGGCGCGATCGCACCTTTATTCATCCCCTCTACTATTCTTATAATGCCGACGGCTATTATGGTCTCTCCAACGGCTATCTGATCGAGATGTCCTATGTCGAAGAACTCTCTCCCCTCGATCCTCTGGAATTAAAAAACTTACAATGGCGTATCGCTCTACCTTCAGAAACTGCGCGACAAAAAATCCGCTCCATCGAGGCGATCGGTGTAGACTTTACCGAAGAAATTCAAGATGGACAAAAAGTCGCCGTCTTTAACTTTGATCACCTAAAACCCTACGAAAAGCGGATTTTTGGCTGGAAAGCCTTAATCGAAGTTTACAGCATTAAATATAGCCTTGTGCCCCTGGATGTGGAAAAAATCCCGCCCCTAGAGCCAGCGTTACAGCAGCGCTACTTGGTTGATGATGATAATCTGGCCATGGAGACACAAGTCGTCCGAGAAGCCGCTCAAGAAGCAGTCGCTGGAGAAACCAACTTTTTACGGCGCATGATTGCCCTGCGTAATTATGCTTATGATAAGCTCTCCTATCGACTGACCACCAAAATCGAAACCCCCGATGTTGTCCTCTCCAGAGGAGCCGGATCTTGCGGAGAATATGTAGGCGTTTTACTCGCTCTCGCCCGCTTAAATGGCATTGCCTGCCGTACCATCGGGCGCTACAAATGCCCCGCCAGTCCTGAATACAAAGGCGTTCCCCTAGAGCCAGATTATAACCATGTTTGGCTCGAATTTTATATCCCCAGTATCGGCTGGGTTCCCATGGAATCCAATCCCGATGATATGGAAGATGGCAATCACCTATCCCGGTTTTTTATGGGGTTAGCCTGGTATCATATTGAAATCGGCAAAGGAATTCCCTTCGAGCGCATTCGGTTAGATGGGAAGCCTGTAGACCGAGAACAGCTCTCCGTGGGAGATTTAGCCTTAAATCATGTCCGGTTTACCATTCTGGAAGAAGTTGCTCCCTCGTGCTGAGTGCCTTAACTGGTAGTAAAACAATTGCAGTATGAGCAGTTTGGAAAAAGTATCGAAAAAAAAACGGGGAGCGATCGCCCTCTGGTATGAACGCATTATGGCGGCGATCGCCACCTTTAACTTAGCCCTAGTTGCCTTTGATATCAGTTATATCCAACTGCGTAACTTTTGGCTGCAAGGAACCATTCAAGTTCCTTTCGTAGGATTTATTATTCAAGCGCCCATTCTCTCCGATTCCATCGATTCTTCTCCAGTAACCGCTTGGTACGATCCCATTAAAGGCATCCAACCCAACCGAGATACAGAAAATTATTTAGAAGTCGTTGAAGAACTCCAAAAAGAAGGTCAAAAAACAGGTTATGGCTCTAGCGCATCTCAAGCAATTTTAGCCGAATTGCGACAATTGAGCGAACAAATGATCGATGAAAATCCCTTCCAGGGAGCCGATAAAAGCGGAACCTTGGAAAAGATCAAAAATCGAGCGCGAGATCATATGGATGAAGAATCTGCAAAAGATGCCTTTAACCAATTTTGGACTTCAGAAAATTTATTAAACAGTTCTGAAAATCAAGTTGAACTCTTTAATACTAAAATCGCTCCATTGATGGCAACCAACTACTATCGTTCCATTGATGAAACGGGGGGAGAGACCAATCTATTTGCCGCCCTAGATTTTCCCTTTACTATTATATTCTTAGTCGAGTTCTTAGTTCGCAGTTTATACATTTCTCGCAAATACGATACCATTACCCTCACCGATGCCATGCTCTGGAGATGGTATGATATTGTGCTGTTTTTGCCTTTCTTTCGATGGTTACGGGTTATTCCGGTCACCATCCGCCTACATCATGCCAAACTGATCAATTTAGAACCCATTCGCGCCCAACTGAGTCGAGGATTTGTCGCCACTATTGCCGGTGAACTGACTGAAGTCATTATTATTCGGGTCATTAATCAACTGCAAAATGAAGTCCGGAGTGGTTCCCTCGCAAGAGATTTATTTGAAGGAGCAAGCCGTCAATATATCGATCTCAATGATATTAATGAAATTGAAGCCATTACCAATCGCTTAACCGAAGTAATTATTTGCCAAGTGTTGCCCACACTACAACCGCAAATTCAACAAATCATCAACCACAATATCGAGCAAGTGGCTGAAGCCACCCCCTTCTATCAAAACGTCAAAAGTATTCCAGCATTATCCCAATATCCCCATCAATTGAGCCAACAGATTTCCGAGCAACTTTCCCGGTTGATTGCTGAAGGCTCTCAAAACCTCTATGAAGCGATTAAAAATGACCAAGTGGGAGCAGAGCTAATGAGCCAATTGGCAGAAAGCTTTGGTAAATCTCTCAGTGCTGAGTTGCAACAAAAACATACCACCCAAGAACTCGAATCTCTCGTGAACGACTTCTTAGAAGAATTTAAGATTAATTATGTACAACGCCTCGGAGAAGAAGACATTGAGAACATTTTAGAAGAAACCAAACGTCTGGAAAAAGGCAAGAAACGTTAATCCCATCGACCAAAACAGCAGTCGCTCTAGCGTGGGAGCGAGAAAATAGATTATAATTAGGAGCGACTGTGCTTGACTGGGAAAAGGCACTGAAGCTCCCCGCTCCCAAATCAAGTGAGTTCGATCAATGCATAGAAGATTCAGCTTGGCATTGAAGAAAGTCTATTGTTTCTCCTGAAACCCTGAAAACTGAGATCGGGAAGAGAAAATAGACCCCTCACCCAAGGGTGAGGCGATCTCCAGTCTATGACTAGGGGCGATCGCCCCCTAAACCAGTCTCAGACGCTTGAGTGGGAACTAACCCGCTTTTTTTTATGGCAGTACATGGTGTGTTATGGTTCATCCTTTAATTCCACAAATCCTGGAGTTGGCTACCCCAGTCGCCCAAAAACTGGGGTTAGAAGTCGTTGGTGCTACCTTCCAAACCAACCAAAATCCACCGGTATTGCGGGTTGATATTCGCAACCCCGATCGAGATACTGGATTAGATGAGTGCGAACAAATGAGCCATCTCCTAGACACAGCCCTAGAGGAGAGTCAACTGATTACCCAATCCTATGTCTTGGAAATCTCCAGTCCCGGAATCTCCAAACACCTAACCACAGACCGCGACTTTATTGCCTTTAAGGGATTTCCCGTGATCGTGATCACCGATCCCCCCTATAAGGCAAAATCCCAATGGCAAGGTACGCTCAATCGTCGAGATGAAACCCAAGTGTATCTGAACCAAAAAGGACGTAATATTGCTATCCCTCGCGATGTGATTCGTTCGGTTGAGTTTTGTTAACTCCCAACTTGACCCCTGATAGCAATCCTAAATTTACCTAGAACAAAGGACAAGAATTAACAATGTCAATGGTTAACTTGCCTGGACTCAAAAACTTAATTGAGAGTATCAGCAAAGAACGAAATTTACCCAAAACGGCAGTTCAAGCAGCCCTGAGAGAAGCCCTGATGAAGGGTTATGAACGCTATCGGAAAGCGCAACACCTCAAAACCTTTGAGGAAGACTATTTTGATAACTTTGAGGTAGAACTCGATCTCGATGAAGAAGGGTTTCGGATTCTCTGCACAAAGGTGATTATGGAAGAAGTGGATAATTTCGATCATCAGATTTCCCTCAAAGAAGTGCAAGAAGTGGTCGATGAAGCCCAAATTGGTGAAACCGTTGTATTGGATGTTACCCCAGATCAAGGGGACTTTGGGCGCATGGCAGCGATTCAGACCAAGCAGGTGTTAGCCCAAAAATTACGGGATCAACAGCGTAAGCTGATTCAAGAAGAGTTTCAAGACCTCGAAGGAGAAGTGCTACAAGCGCGGGTGTTGCGGTTTGAACGGCAATCCGTAATTCTGGCAGTGACCAGTGGTTATGGACAGCCCGAAGTGGAGGCCGAGTTACCGAAACGGGAACAGTTACCCAATGATAATTACCGCGCCAATGCCACATTTAAGGTCTACCTGAAAAAAGTGGGATCGGGTTCCCATCGCGGCCCCCAGTTGATGGTCTCCAGAGCCGATGCCGGTTTAGTGGTATACTTGTTTGAAAATGAAGTCCCAGAAATTGAGGATGAAGTGGTGCGGATTGTGGCTGTAGCCAGAGAAGCCAATCCTCCCTCGCGCTATGTGGGGCCTCGCACAAAAATTGCTGTGGATACCTTAGAACGGGATGTAGACCCAGTGGGCGCTTGTATTGGAGCGCGGGGATCGCGGATACAGGTGGTCGTGAATGAACTTCGGGGAGAAAAAATTGATGTGATTCGTTGGTCTCCCGATCCAGCTACCTATATTGCCAATGCTTTGAGTCCTGCACGGGTAGATGCAGTTTATTTAATTGACCCAGAAGTTCGCCAAGCTCATGTGTTGGTTGCCGAAGATCAGTTAAGTTTAGCCATTGGTAAGGAGGGGCAAAATGTCCGTTTAGCGGCTCGATTAACGGGCTGGAAAATTGATATTAAAGATGGAGCGCTTTATGATGAAACCGCAGAACATCAGAAGATGGCGGCGATTATTGAAGCTCGCCATGAAGCTGAAGGCCAATCGGATGAAGCGTTAGAGGAATCGGATGAGGAATCTTTAGAAGCCCCCAGATCCGTTGAAGAGGCTTTAGATCCGGAGGAAGATGCCTCAGAAGTCCCAGAATTAGTAGAATTAGAAGAGGAGGAGATCGTTGCACAAGAGGAGGAAAACGAGGAAGAGAAGGCATAATCCCTAGGGGTTAAGGTGAAGTGAGGGCAAGAAAATGGAGCCGAATCAACGCCGTTGTGTCAGTTGCCGAAAAGTAGATCGCAAACAAGCCTTTTGGCGAATTGTCCGAGTTTATCCGGATGATGAGATCCAATTGGATGAAGGCATGGGGCGCTCGGCTTATTTATGTCCCCAAGCAGACTGCTTAAAAGCGGCTCAAAAAAAGAATCGATTGGGACGATCGCTCAAAGCATCTGTTGCCCCATCGATTTATGAGAAGCTCTGGTCTCGTTTAAAGGAAGTTGATGACCCCTCACTTACACAGCCCAGGGCAAAATCAGAGTCATAAAGGGCGATCGCTAATCTTCTGGATAGGAAATTTCTAAAAATCATAACAATCTCTCCAGTTGTTTAACGATTTGTGCAAGATTAAAGAAAGAAGCGTAAATCCCCTAAGTGGCGATCGCTTCCACCCCTGTAGTTGTCGTCGAAAGGCAGGCCACTATGTAAAACCAGTCGATATCACAAAAGAGGCAAGTGTGGATGAACAACGGCAAAGTCAGAATATACGAGCTATCCAAGGAATTGAATTTGGACAATCATTACGTTTTAAATCTTTGCGACCAATTGAATATCACGTACAAAAGCCATAGCAGTACCATATCCGAATCTGAAGCAGAGCGGATTCGTGCTTGGGCTGAAAAACATCCCCCCAGCGAAACCTCAACGGGAAAACCAACTCATCATCGCTCCAAATCCCAGGGGAGCGAAAAACCCATTAAGAAGAAAAAACAACAAATCCTAGAAGTTCGTAGACATTCCTCTGAGGCAGACAAAGGGACTCCATCAGCAACCGATGCCCCCCGTGACCCATCAGACGATTCCCTTTCCCTGCAATCTCCTCCGTTGCGACCTTCACCTTCACCGGCCCTGAAATCATCTCCACCCACTCCTCCCGTTGACCCCGATCCCCAACCCCAAGAACCTGCGGTTTCTCCGGGTCTAGCGGAAAAAACCGCAGCCCAAGAGAGTGCCCAACCCTCCTCCGAGTCACCATCTAGGGATACAACTCCAACTCCATCCATGTCTGATGCAGATCAAAAAACCGAACTGATTGGCCCTCCGGTGCGCCCAACTCCACCCACGAAAACCGCAAAAACGGATGACAACACTGCCAGAGAAACGTCTGAGGAAACCGTTAGTCCATCCCCTGCGCCAGCAGCCAAGCCGGCCAAACCGAATAAATCACCTAAACCCCCGCGATTGAAGCGATCTGGAAACGGGTCTAAATCTGAAAGTAGCGACCCGAAGAAACCTCAAGGAAACAAACCGATTATCCTCAAAGACAAAGACAGTGGAAAAGCGGAAAAATCTGGCGGGGGTAAAAAAGAACAACGCTCTTCAGGATCGGGTGATGGGGCTGCTGTGGGCACAAAATCGAAAAAGTCCTCGAAACCCGATACTCAGAAAGAGAAGCTCTCCGATCCTTTGCGCCCCCGTCCAGTGCGACCGGGAGAATCGACCAAGGGTAAAACTGACAACTCAGATGACGAAGATCTCCTGATCGATCCTTTGGAAAACTCAGAACCAGAGGAAGAACTGGAATTAGAATTAAGACGGCCGATGCCTCGACCCACCAAAAAAGTGAAGAAACGGTCAGAGGAAGAAGATGATGACGATCGGCAAAAGTCCAATGCTAAATCCGGTAAAGGGGTGACCAAAAAACGCCGTCCTCATATTATTGAGGATGATTTAGACGACGATCTCGATGACGAGAATGAAGACGGTGATAGCTCCACAGAAGTGAGCCTATCCCTGGTGCGTCCGGCTAAACCGAAAGGCCCTTCGACTTCTTCTCCTAAACCGACAGGAACCCCAGTCACTAAGAAGCGATCGCCGAGTCAGCAGAGGGATAATAATAGAAACCGACGGATGGGCAATAAAGGGCCAGAGAAAGCCGAGAAACCTGAAATCATCACCCTCAAAGGTGAATTAATGGTGCGGGAATTGGCAACTCTATTGGTAGTTCCCGAAACCGAAGTGGTTAAACGCTTATTCAATAAAGGCATTGCAGCCACCGTCACCCAAACCTTAGATCTGGAAACAGCGATCTGGGTGAGCGAAGATTTAGGTGTCGAAGTGGAAACACCAGCGGCCGAATCGGAAGCGAAGAAAACCCAGATGCTCGAAGAAGGAGACTTGGAACATCTCCATCGTCGCCCCCCAGTGGTCACGATTATGGGCCATGTGGATCATGGGAAAACCACGCTCTTGGATGCGATTCGCAAAACCAAGATTGTCGATTCAGAAGCCGGTGGCATTACCCAACATATCGGGGCATATCATGTGGATGTGGATCATGACGATAAAACCCAGCAAATCGTCTTCTTAGATACGCCGGGTCATGAAGCCTTTACGGCCATGCGGGCCAGAGGAACCAAGGTTACTGATATTGCGATTTTAGTGGTAGCTGCCGATGATGGGGTTCGTCCTCAAACCATTGAAGCCATTAGCCATGCTAAAGCGGCAGAAGTGCCCATCGTGGTTGCCATTAACAAGATTGATAAGGAAGGGGCTTCTCCCGATCGCGTTAAACAGGAGTTGATGGAACATGGCTTGGTTCCCGAAGAGTGGGGCGGCGATACCATTATGGTTCCGGTGAGCGCCATTCAGGGTGAAAACTTAGATGGCTTGTTGGAAATGCTGCTTCTGGTCTCCGAAGTAGAAGAACTGTCTGCCAACCCCGATCGCCTGGCACGAGGCACGATTATTGAAGCCCATTTGGATAAATCCAGAGGCCCTGTAGCTACCTTGTTGGTGCAAAATGGAACCCTGCGTGTGGGGGATGCCGTAGTTGCTGGAGCGACTATGGGTAAAGTCCGCGCCATGGTCGATGACCGAGGCGAACGAGTCGAAGAAGCCCTCCCCTCCTTTGCCGTTGAGGTGTTAGGCCTGAGTGAACTGCCCTCAGCCGGGGATGAGTTTGAATGTATGGCTGATGAAAAAGAAGCGCGGGCGATCGCCAGCTCTCGTGCGGATGCCCAACGGGAAACCCGTCTCCAACAAGCCCTTGCTTCCCGTCGTGTTACCCTCAGCTCCCTCAGTGCCCAAGTCCAAGAAGGAGAACTCAAGGAACTCAACCTCGTTTTGAAAGCCGATGTTCAAGGATCGGTAGAAGCCATTCTCGGCTCCTTGCAACAACTGCCTCAAAATGAAGTCCAACTGCGTATTCTGCTCGCCGCAGCCGGTGAAGTCACCGAAACCGACGTGGATCTAGCGGCTGCCTCCAATGCCGTCATTATTGCCTTTAATACCACCTTTGCCAGTGGCGCTCGTGCAGCCGCCGATCAAACTGGGGTGGATGTACGGGAATATGACATTATCTATAACCTCTTAGATGATATTGAAGGGGCAATGGAAGGTCTGCTCGATCCAGAACTGGTGGAAGAAGAACTCGGCCAGGTCGAAGTCCGAGCCGTATTTGCGATCGGCAAAGGCTCGGTGGCTGGATGTTATGTCCTCTCCGGTAAAGCCATCCGTAACTGTAATTTGCGGGTAACTCGTGGCCAAAACGTGATTTACGAAGGATTCCTCGATTCCCTGCGTCGGGAACGGGATGACGTAAAAGAAGTGAATGCTGGCTTTGAATGCGGTATCGGAGTGGATAAGTTTACCACTTGGCAAGTTGGCGATCTGATCCACACCTATCGCATGGTGACCAAACGGCGCACGTTGTCGAGCTAGAAGATAGAACAGTAGACACCACTATCTATCTACAATATCGGTATATGTAGGGGCGAGGGGCTACTCGCCCCTACAACCGTGTCTCAGTAAGCTTAAACTCGTTCTTCCTCCAGTGAAGCCGTTTTCTCCTCGATCGCCAGAGGAGGACGCAGGAGGAAATAGACCACTAAGCCAAAAAAGGGCATCAGGCGAGTGACCCATAGGATAGTGGGATTATGCCATTGGCGGCGTTTCATGTCATCGCCCACAAGCCAAGATTGAAACAGGGAAAAGAAGAGTAAATCGATCGCAAAGGAATACGCCAGGCGATCGCTGGATATAATCTCGATCAAGGCTTGCCACCGTTCCCCCATATCCCCAAATTCTGGCCTCGCAAACAGGGCCCAACTGACGGAAAGAAACACAATTCCACTTAAGAATATACTCCAACCGCGACTTTCTGTAACTTGTTCTAATCGCGATAGGGGGCGATCGCCCAATTCCGGATTCGTGCGTCTAATCCCTAACCAAGGCAGATAAAACACATTCGTCAGAAAAGCAATCCCCACTAAAAAGGGAAACATCGGCCACCGTTGCCCCCGACCATCCACCAGAAACCCCCATAATAATAAGGCCCAAGCCACCACAATATTAAACAACCCTTCTAAGGCAGGATGTAAAACCGGTGCAGATTCCGGTAAAACTAGGGGCGTAATCAACCAAAAATTTAAGCTTAAATCCCAGACTTCTTGCAATAATTCTGAGTTAATATGCAATAACGAAGGGCCGGGGGGCAGGTCAGAAAACAAGAGATAAATCACATAAACCAACCAGATCATCCAAATCAGAACTTTGCCCATGACTCATCACTCATTACTCATTACTCACTTAAGCCACTTGATTAGAACATTTACATTTAGGTAACTGATTCAATAATTCACTGTTCGGATCGCTGACTGGGGCAGGGGTTTCACCTGGCTCTAAAACGGCTTGCTCGGCAGGAATCGGTTTTTCACTCGCTTGGGTCAGCCTTTGACCAATGCGACTCAACATAGCCTGATTATCTACAGGCGATCGCGGTAAAGGTAAATCCAAATTCGGCCAACTTGAGAGATTAATACAAGGACAAGTTTTAGTCTCCATGCTACCAACGGTCATGGGAATGGGCATGACGCAACGACAGCAGAGAATAATATCCCATTTTGGGGTCAACAATTCGGCAATCGTTTGATCGGTATCTTCTAAATAACAGTCCCCGGATTCATCAGAAACTAGGGTTTGCCAACACTCTTCAAAAGCCTTACTGTAGCGATATCCTTCAATCACTGGAGAAGGTGATAAACTCCGATCCCCATTATGAATGTAAATTTTTCGCCCTAATTGAAGCCAATGAGCTAAATATTTTTTAACTTCGTTTGCGGATGCCATAAATAATCTAACCTGAATACAGCTTATGAATGGTCACAACTGGAATAATGAGTTCATTCATCGTTTTAATGGGAAGGTCACTGATAGTCGGTGATGCTAGTGAGGTTACACGAGCGGATCACATATTCCCATCTTAACCTCTCTTCCCCGTACCCGATGCCCATCAAAAGATGGAAATTGATCTATCAAAGGTTACAAAAGTCTAAAGATTGGGGGTTAATGGAGTCCCTAACACCGTTAAATTGAGGGCATAGCCACCTGTGACTAGGTACACCGGATTTGCGATCGCTCCCACATGACGAATTAAGTTTCCTAGGCGATCGCGGAAAGTTCGCCCCAATGGATATGCTGGAACTATGCCCCATCCCGTTTCCTCAGCCACCAAAATCAGATCCGCTTGCGTTTGTTTGACCTGAGATAAAAACTCTTGCTCCATCGATAACCAAGCCTCATCCTCTAGATCCAGACAGTTGGCTAACCAAGTACCTAAAGAATCAACCAATAAACATTCCCCACACTCACCCTCTTCCAGACACTGGCTTAACGCCCTGGGAACCTCCCTCGTTTGCCATTGTCCAGGTCTTCGCTGTTGATGTCGTGCAATGCGCTGTTGCCATTCTTCATCCGTGGGATCGCGTTGGGCAGTCGCCACATAAATCACCGGTTTTTCACTCTGTTCGGCTAGAGTTTCCGCCCATTCACTTTTACCCGATCGCGCTGGCCCCGTTACCAGGATGACCCTTCCTGAACCCCAGAGATGACTGACCATACTAGATACTGCTATTCCCCATAAAACAACCAGGTACGCTTAGTGTACCTGGTTGATTGACTTCTGAAGTGTATTTTTTATATTTTATACAGCAGCGAAGTAAACTTTGGATTTGACGGGATCGGGGTTCATGGTTTTTTCACCTGGTTTCCAACCCGCAGGACAAACTTCATCCGGGTGAGATTGAACATACTGGATGGCTTGCAGTACGCGCAAGGTTTCATCAACATTGCGACCAAAGGCTAAGTTATTAATGGTGGCATGTTGAATCACACCTTCTTTATCGATGATGAACAGACCCCGGAGGGCAATTCCTGCATCGGGATCGAGGACGTTGTAAGCCGCACTCACTTCTTTTTTGATATCAGAAACTAGAGGATAGTTCAGATCGCCAACACCGCCAGATTTACGGTCAGTTTGAATCCAAGCCAAGTGAGAAAATTCACTATCTACAGAAATTCCTAGGACTTCGGTTCCTAGATTCTTGAATTCTTCATAGCGATCGCTAAAGGCAGTAATCTCAGTCGGACAGACAAAGGTGAAGTCTAGGGGATAGAAGAAGATCACCACATACTTACCCTTATAGTCAGATAGTTTGATGGTCTTAAACTCTTGATCGACCACTGCGGTTGCCGTAAAGTCAGGGGCAGCCTGTCCAACGCGGATACATCCTTCTGATTGAGTCATGTCTGCTTTCTCCGTTACATATTGTTACGAATCATATCATACTCATAGTCGTTATGACTCCTTTTTTTGCCAATTTTCCCTAATTTAAATTTTCCATCCCATAAAAACCGTCTATATCCAAGGGATACAGACGATTTTGGAGACTATTCAATAGTTTGATGGCTCGGGGCAGATTTGAACTGCCGACCTTGGGCTTATGAGTCCCCTGCTCTAACCAACTGAGCTACCGAGCCAAAATCGCAACTTCACTATCCTAACACAATCTCTCCCTAAAAAGCAAGGGAGATAGGGAAAATTCTTCCCTATCTGTTGGATTGAGTTTAACGATTAGGCAAATAGGCCATCGGGTTAACTGCGCCCTGTCCAGCCGGATGGATTTCAAAGTGCAGGTGAGGCCCAGTGCTATAACCGGTACTTCCCATTTCTGCAATTTGCTGACCTTGGCGAACTCTCTGCCCTTTGCGAACTAAGAGGCGATTATTGTGGGCGTAGCGGGTCAAACTGCCATCCGGATGACGAATATCTACCAAATAGCCATACCCACCGGAATTCCAATCAGCATAATCGACTACACCAGGAGCTGCCGCAAAAATTGGCGTGCCAATGGGCCCAGCAATATCGATACCTCGGTGCATTCTCCCCCACCGCCAACCATATCCAGATGTGAAAACACCTTGAGCTGGCCAGATATAGCCATTCATGCGATCGCCAGGTAAATAGCGTTCACTGGGAGCCAACGGCGGCACTTCCGGAGAAACCATTTCTCCAATGGGCAACTTACTGGGGTCGTAAGCATCTGGCCCCAGGGGAGCCACCGCTACATTTTGCACGCCTCCAGAAGTTGGATCGGTTGGAGCCGAAGGGCTGGACGAGCGATATTGCTCCTGTAAGCGCTGTAACTCAGCTTCCAAATTGCCACTAGCGCTAGAGCTAGAAGGAGCAAATTCAGGATTAACCGGTTCTACAGGTGCAGGAGAAGCCACTGGAGTCACTGGAGTTGAGGGTTGAGTCCGAGGGAGAGTGACACTCGCGGGTTGATTTTGATACTGTTGACGAAGCTGATTAATCTCCGTCGTTAGCCCTTCCACATAGGTACTATAGGAGGAGCTATTGCCATCAGAATAGGTCGTGAATTGCTTCGCAGATGACGAGGGACTCAAATCAACTAAAGCCACCGGTTGACGAGGATTTAGGTCAGCCGAACTAATCTGGGTGTTATTGTTCCCTGGGATTAGAGCTGTAGCAGTTGTCGAGTCTAAGGCATTGCTGCTAGGAATCTTCAGGTTTTGATTGACTCGAATTAAATTGGGATTGGTAATTTGGTTCACTCGGATTAACTCAGATCGCGTTACGCCATAGCGACGGGCGATCGAATCCAAGGTTTCTCCTCTCTGTACCTGATGGAGTCTGGCTTGAGGAAAACCAGAATTGTTCAGATTAAATGTAGAAGCTATAGGAGTCGAATCTAACGAGGGAATCGTCGGTAAATTCGGTAGCTCTGGCTCTATCTGAGTTGAACCCACATCCACTGAGGGGATGTCCTTACTCTGCTCTTTGGTTTGGGCAGAAAATTCCGAAACGTCAGTTTCTTTCTCTGCCGTTTCCGGAGAAACCTCAACTTCTTCTAGGGCTGGAGCCACAGATGTTAGGGGAGCCAGAGGTTGGCTCGGCAATGTCTCAGTTGAGGGGATTGATGGATACTCAGTCAAGGGTTTGGCTGTGCCATCAAACTCCTGTAACGTTTGCAGTTCTCCAGAGGATTTCCAAGTGAGGGAGGGTTCCACTTCTGTTGAAGGGATAACTGAGGATGAGCTTTCAAAGCGAGGCAGGGCTAAGGACTGATTCACTTCGAGTTTGTCGGGATCGCTCAGTTGATTGGCTTGAATCAGGGTAGATGACTCCACACCATGGTTTTGTGCAATGGTGTCTAGCGTATCTCCTGATTCCACCTGATAGAGTTCCAGAGTCACTTTCTCTGGAGCCGCGTTTACTTGTACTTTTGGCGCAGTTTCTGCCTTAACTGTCCAATCTGGATCAAGGGTTGTGGCTGATTCAGGTGCGAGCTGAGTCTGCCGATTTTCCCAAGAGGGTTTGACTGCTCCCACTTTCTCCAACTTGGCTTGTGTGGCTTCCTGGGGAATGACCGATACCGATGGAGAGGGGGAGGGAACTGAGGATTCCTCTACCGACAAGTCTTGTACCTTGGGGGTGGTTTTTCCAGAGGGGAGAATCGTTATTCGGGAAGATTCTGGATTAACTGACTCTAATACTTTTAAGTAGTTAACCGCCTCATCTAAGGCTGCCTGCTTTTGCTCTTCTGGTTGAGCTACGGGCGTGTTTTGAGCGGATTCTTGGCCCTGTCCTGGGGTTAGAACTAGGGGCGAGGATACGATCGCCTCTTGGTTTTGGGTGCGATCGCTTAATTGCGGGGTGTCCTCCAACAAGCTTACCGGCGCGGGAGGCTGTGATGTGACCAGGGCTGAGGCTGGATTTAAGGTTTCCTCTGTCGTCACCCCTGTATCTCCGAAAATCACAGGCGAATTTCCCAGAGAAGCAGGAACAGCATTGAACCCTGGAGAAGCTACTGTCGTTGAGATTCCACCACCGGTTAAACTCGGTTGGGAGGCTCGATGATCTGTAGTCTGATTGGGGTCAAGCGCTGCTGGTTCTGCCGCTCTAGCCGCTTGCTGACCTTCTGGGAATAATAGGTTTGGGAAACCCATAGAAATCGCAGCCAAGCCAATCATGGCCGCCGATGTACACACCCTGCGGTTGCTATCTGGGGAAACCTGCTTCAAATGACCTAATTCCGCTTGCAATACAGCGGTTGGAAGCAGAACCGATTGATTATCTTTCTGGGAATTTGCTCGTTTCAAAGAACGACCTCCTAGTAGACGAGCGCTTAACAGTGTCTGAGTTAATATAACCTAACTTTGGTGATTTGAAACACTTGAGTTAGTCGATCAAGATCACAGACAGTTAATAGGCTTAGGCAAGATTACCCTGCTTTTTTAAATCTGACAAGCGTTAAGTTTTGTTTCAATGATTCTAGCTTTGAGTTGGCAAATTGTCATCCTTACTCTTTTTCTAGATTCTTTAAGGGTTTCGGCACTTGGGCAGACTATCGGGAAAGTGCTGATAGAAATTTCTTATTGAATTGTCCAGAATTTTATATGCGATCGCTTCTGAAAGCATCAGGGTTTGACCCCCCTTTTTCGGAGAAGTCCCCCACGGGAATCCCCTAAAGTCGATCCAGTTTACCCAGTTGGCGACGGGCTTCAAATAGCCCCAAAGCTGTACTGACTGAGAGATTTAGGCTTCGCACTCCGGGTTGATCCATCGGAATTTTGACTACACAATCACAATAACCGAGAACTTCTGGAGGTAAGCCTTGGGTTTCACTGCCAAAGAGCAGCCAGTCATTACTTTGGAAGGCAAAATGAATATAGTTGCTGGTTCCGGAGGTACTAAAACCGATGCACCGTCCTCCTTGAGCCAGTTGATGAGTGGTGAAGGTGTCCCAATCTAGATGATAGGTCAGATCGACAAAGGGCCAGTAATCGAGTCCAGCCCGCTTCAGATAGCGATCGCTAATTTCAAAGCCTAGGGGCCCCACCAAATGCAGGGGGGTACGAGTTGCCGCACAAGTTCGGGCAATATTCCCGGTATTGGGAGGAATTTGGGGATGAACCAGAACGACCCTAACCATGACCCTTGATCGTATCAGAAATTTTAATCAAACTGAACACTGACCCAGCCTCAAAGGAAGCCATTATTTGTTGTACAAAGATTAAGCCACTAAGGGATGACAGAGGTGATCGGCCATTTCCTGTTCTTCTCGTTCAGTGTGAGCGATCGCCTGTTGCATCACCTGCTCCAGATTACCATAGCGTTGATAGTCCTGTAACCAACGTAAGCTCTCATTGCCTTGGCGCAAAATCTTTTTCACGGGAGAAAGAAAACAACTAAAGCCTTTTTGTTTGGCCACCGGCCAAACCTGATCGTAGAGTTCTTCAATCCACTCCCTGGCTAAAATCGAGCGTCCATCTTGCCAATGGGTTAACGATGCATCCAGACTTGATTGAGCGACCGCTTCTTCATTGGTAGTAGTTAGAGCGACCAACCCTTGCCGATTGTCACACAGCAAGAGGGGGTCTAAGCCAGGATCGCCAATCAGTTGCCATAACCGAGCCTCTAACAAGGCAGTAATCCCTAAAAGGGCGATCGGATCGGTAACCAGATCGCAGATTCTCAATTCTAAACGATTCAGGTTATAGGGACGGCGATCGCCATTGGGACGTACCGAACTCCACAAATGACGCACATTTTGCATTGTCCCTTTCGCCAACTGTTCCTGAGTCCAATCAATATAGTGGCGATGACTTTCAAACAAAGGCACAAACTCAGGGGTTTGGGGAAACACCTGCCAGCGCGTGGAATGGGAACCCGTCACCTGGCCATTAAAAAAGGGAGAAGAGGCACTCAAAGCCAGATAGAGGGGAGCTTCTAAGCGCACCAATCGACAAGCCCGCATTAAAACTTCCGGATCGGCGATGCCAATATTAATATGAATACTGGCGGTAACCACCTTCGTACCATAGGTTTTTTCAATGTACCCATGGTAAGGATTCTTAGGATCGGAGCGATAAAAGCGATCGCCCCCACCCAAAGATAAGGTACTGCCCGGAATCAGGGTATAGTCTCCTAACCCTTTCAAATATTGGCGTAACCGTTGTCGAGGCTGAACCAGTTCACACAACAAACTCTCATAACGACATAAGGGAGCGGTGGTGTACTCCACATTACGACTATCGGGTTCGCGCACAAAACCATTCAGATCGGCCACAATGCGATCGGAAAGCCCCACGATTTCACCCTGGGGAGTCCCCGTGTACATTTCAATTTCAAAGCCTTTGGAGAGGAGCATATCCATTCCTCAATCATTCTTGTTCTAGCTTATAGCGATCGCCCTCTCTCCGGAAAGGATAGCCATTCTCCATTTCTAGATCGGATGTGTCTTGATTCCCCCGAATCCCCCCTGAAGAGGATTTTACCCGCCATAACTGATCGAGTTGGGTCGCTGGCATCGTCAAATACAAAACATCTCCAGGGGTTAATAGGGTCTCTAATAACTCCCAACTATGGACGACCTGATGATAATTGGTTTCCAAATACAGGGGCACAAAATCCGCTTGCATGGCTGCGTCTTTCACCTGTTGACCGCAAAATGGATGACTGGGCGTAATTAATGCTGCCAGAGCGACCCACAAACTTTTACCCGTCATCCCATTACCCAAGATTCTCCCCCCTAGGGCAGCAGCCGCAAAGGAAGGAGCGGCTAAATCAATGGGACTGAGAACCGAATCGAGATCGAAAACTTGTTGAAATAATTTGGCAAAATGGGGGTCTTGGTTCCGGACAATTACCGGTAATTTGGGCACTAATCCCTTACTGCTCAGGGCAATTTCCAGATTAATCGTATCATTGCTAGTGACGGCAAATAGGCTCTCTGCCCGTTGAATATTGGCCGTCTCTAAGGTGGTCGCTAAACAGGCATCACTCAGAATGACAGGCACTTTCAAGCCATAAGCCGCATTCAGAAACCGACAGTTGGTATCGGGTTCAATGACCACCACTTCATAACCTTTAGCATGGAGTTGACGGACGATTTCCATACCAATACCGCCTAAACCACAGACAATATAGTGGTTCTGTTGGGGAATGGGGGCAGTTTCTAGAAGTTTGCGAAACCGAGTCCCCAAAACCCAATCGTTGAGCAAAGCGTAACCAATACCGACAATGCCTGCTCCCATGAGCATCATCAAGGCAGTAAAGACTTTAATCGCAGCAGGAGCTTGTTCAGCCACTTCTTCTTGTCCCCCTGCACCGGTAATCATGCCCACGGAAAAATAGAGGGCATCAACAACCGGAACTTCCCAGTTAATGGTGGTATAGGTGAACGTGGCAAGCAAAATGGTTAGAAGTAGCAGTAGGGTAACCAGAACTGAGGATTGAAAATGTTGTTGAAATTGGCGCAGGTAGGTCATAAACTTACGAATTTTAGCCAGAATTGAGGTTGAGGAGAGTTTGGGACTCGGTTCAGTGGCTAAAATGAGGCGATCGCCGATTTGTAATTCTCGGTTTTGCATCACCCCAGAGACGAGATCCGTTTTACCATGGTGGGGGAGATAGTAGATCAGCATTCGATGAGGATTTTCCCACAGAGCTGTTAGGCTCGTTCCTCGCCAAGGATGATTGGCATCGATATATTCTTCATAGATGGGCCAAGTTTGGTTGTAGAGTTTCAGTTGGCCAATGGCATGATTGCCAAATGCCGCAAACATGAATACCGGTGCAGCTAGGGAAGACACACTCATGGTGGTGTGTTGGGGTAAAGTGCGATCGAGGCGATCGCCTAAATTAGTATTAAATAAGCGATTAATCACCCGAATCTGGGGATTTAAGATCCTCGCTTGCACCAAAATCGCCAAATTTTCCCCATCATCATTACTGGAAATCACCAAAGTGTCGGCTTTCACGATTCCAGCCTTGAGAAGGGTAGAGGCTGAACGCAAGTCGCCCACAATAATATTGGTGTTTTCGCCAGGAACCGGTTTGGTCGAGATGCCAATCACCACAGCGCCCTGTTGTCTAAGCAGGGAATATATAGTATATCCAGTACGTCCAAGACCACAAACGATAATTCGAGGTTTCATATACAAGGTAGGGTATCACCGTCACGAGCTGAATTCAGCGGTGTTATCAGATTGAATCTTCCATTGTTGATGAGTATGGCCCCCTAGACTGTAACCGAAAACACCATCAGAGTTGCGGAATCCATATTCAACGGTTTGGATCTTTAAGGAGTAGACTTAGGGTAATCGGTTGGGTTAGTTAAGAGCCATGCGCCCCATTTTCACGAAAGCCAACCTCAAAAAATCCATCAGCCTTGTATTGCTGTCATTAGGCATTTCTGAAGGCATCGCATTTACCCCCATAGAAGTGCCATCCTCTGAGGATGCCGAATCTCCTTTGACTACGGCTAGAGATGTAACCCGGTCGATCTTATGGATTTCTACTGGTTGGAGCGCCAATTCAACAGAAATCAAAAGATGCAGAAACCGATTGAGAAGAGCATGGAGAAGGATGCAGAAGAGTCTGGTTGAAAGGGTCTGAGAAGTCAGGTTTCTTGCAGAAAACCAGCTTCTGACTGCTGGCGAAAATCATCCCACTGAGGAACATTTTTTGCCCCAATTGGTCTCTAGAGGCGTTGACTTCAGATTGGGAGTGGGGAAAATTGAGAGCGGCCTCTATTTTCACAAAAGCAAACGTTAAAAAATCTGTCAGCCTTTTATTGCTCTTATTGGGTGTTTATGTAACTGGATTAGGCACTTGGATTAAAATTAAAACCACCTTAGCTTTAGAGAAAGCTCCCCAACCCGAAGCTATTTTAATGTTGGGGGGCAATCATGAACGAGAACCCTTTACGGCTCAATTTGCTGCCCAGCAAGAGCAGCCCCTAGAAATTTGGGTTTCTTCGGGTGTGGGGCGCGAAAAAGCGACTCAAGCCTTCAAAGCTGCGGGAATTTCGGAAGAACAGTTTCACTTGGATTATCAGGCGGTTGATACGGTAACTAATTTTTCTACATTGGTCAATGATTTGAAGTCCAAAGATATTGACCATGTTTATCTAATTACTTCCGATTTTCATATGCCCCGATCGAAGGCGATCGCTACGATTATTTTAGGCAGTCAAGGGATTGCTTTTACCCCCATAGAAGTGCCATCTTCAGATGAAGGAGAATCACCCCTGAGCATTGCCAGGGACGTGAGCCGGTCGATTTTATGGACATTAACAGGGCGCACTGCGGCTACCCTGAATCCTCAGTTTCATAAATTGCGTGCCCAGAATTTGAAAGAAGTTGAAGCGCTGTAACAATTAACAATTAACAATTAACAATTAACAACTATTAACTAGAACTTTGGCGCGATCGGAACGGCGCAAAACTTCAAAGTCTTCTGCATCTAATTCTACAGGCGTGCCACTGCGAATGAGTTCGGCAAAATTTTCATTAGGAATCATAATACAGAGGGCGTACATACGCCCTTTTCCTGTATTTTCAATGATATGGGTTCCGGTGGGGGGAACCATTAAACTATCTCCGGCTTGAATGCTGACTACTTTGCCGTCACAATAGGCTAATCCTTCTCCTTTTAAGATGAAAAACATTTCTACCGCTAATTGATGGCGGTTGGGAGGGGTTTTACCCCCTGGATCGAAAATTTCAATACAATAGGTTAGGGAAAAATCAGACATGGTAGGATCGAAGACGATCGCCAGCCGATTGCTGTCTTGAGGACTGATGCGATAGGCTTGGTATTCGGTGGGAGATTTGACCACCGGAATCATACAATGATGCTTATTCATAATCTTTCAGTAAAGAATAATAGAAGCTGAACGTTAATCGGGTTCAATTCCCTGGATGATTGCTTCACTGTGACAGACAAAGCCAAAACATTGTTTGACATTATAAAGGGTGGCCTCCCAACAATAGGGGGGTGAGGTGGTGGCGCTACAGTCTTGAACTAAAATACAGTCGTAGCCGAGAAAGTTGGCATCTTGTAAGGTACAGAGAACGCATTGATCGGCGTTGACTCCGGTAAAAAAGAGGGTGGTTTTGCCGAGGTTGCGGAGAATACTGTCGAGGGGAGTATCCCAAAAGCCACTCATGCGATATTTGGCGATGTGAATGTCTTCCGGTTGGGGGACGAGTTCCTCTACAATGGCGGCAGCCCAACTGCCTGCGGTGAGGACTTGTGCATCTTTTTCCGGTAGACGATCGCCTAATCCAATGCCTTCGCCAGTCGGATTATACACATGCCTTAACCCGGCGCTGATATTGAGTAAGTCTGGACGGTTGCCCCAGTTAAGCCAAATAATGGGGACTTGGGCAGCGCGTAAGCGGGGCAAAAGCTGATTTAAGGGATCGATGGGCGATCGCGCGGGCGAAACATCGACCCCAATATGGGCTAACCAACCCTGGGGATGACAAAAGTCATTTTGCATATCAATCACCAATAGGGCAGATTTAGCCAAATCTAACCGCAAGGTTTTGGTGGCTGTGGTGAGGGTAATGGGTTGGGGAGAAATGGGAGGACGGGTAATATCGGCAGTATCGGCATTGACTTGCCAAGCGTTGGGTGGAGTACCCAGAGGATTGAGGGCACGAGTCATGGGAGCCTCCTCAAATTAAGATGAATTTAAGTAAAGTGTAGGCAAGATTTGACTAAGATGACTCCATTTTCCGATAAAATAGAAGACTATGAGCCAAAGTCAGGCAAGGAGAGATCGATACATTGGCGATCGATCAAAAATATCCTCACCTGATAGGTATACACTTGGCTCTTCTGCACCTCCAATTGCCCAATCAAAACAGGGGAAAATTATTATGGCTGTTGAAAAAGTAAACTCTTCATCGAGTCTCGGAGAAGTGGTCGATCGCATCCTCGATAAAGGAATTGTGGTTGATGCTTGGGTTCGGGTCTCCTTAGTGGGAATTGAATTGCTGGCCATTGAAGCCCGTGTGGTCATTGCTTCAGTTGAAACTTACCTTAAATATGCCGAAGCAGTTGGATTAACCGCTCAAGCGGCTGTTCCGGCAGTTTAGTCTCAGGATTAGACTGGCTTTCGATAAGGTATTTCCATCTTGGGGGAAATAGGAACTCCTTTCTATTTCCTCTGAGGAAGTGTTAAACCAGGTACAGGACTGCGGTCTGAGAAACAAAGCTTCTAGGGAAGGGGGAAGAAAAGACTATGGCGCTTAAAGATGAGTGGCGATCGCAAAGAGAAGAACGCCAAACCCAAACACGCGAGCGTTCGGAGGAAGTCCAAACTCAGATACAGAACCTAAATGACCAACGTCAAGCAGCAACAGCCCAACTGCAAGACCACCTGCGGCAGTTTCGGACAGAATTAGCCCAAGCTGAAGCGGATCGGCGTTTAAGAGGGCAGCAGCAACAGGCAGATCTGCAAACCTACGCCCAAGAATTACGAGAAGAAATCGAAGATTTTTTAGAAACTGCAACCACAGAACGGTTTCTGATGAGCGATGAGGTAGCCACAAGTCTCCAGGAGACCATGGAGCGCCTGCAAACGGAAACCCAAAACTTTTTGAGCGTCGCTCGCCAAAGTCGTCAACAGCGCTATGGGGAACTTCAGGAAGATCTAGCCGAGTTTATCGAAGATCTGCATCTGCAAATGGACAGCTATCGTCAACAGCTAGAGCAACAGCGCCAAGAGCGGATAGCCGAGATCCAGATTCGCCAAACAGAGGTAAAAAAAACTCTCTCTAGCACTCGTCAACAGCACCAAGAAAGTGCCCAAGCTCTGCAAGTAGAACTCGATAGTTTTATCCAGAGCTTGCGAGACTATCGCCAGAGCCTCTACCAAGCTGTGTGGGGCGATACACCTGTGGCGGTTGCTACACCAGCCGCGAAACCCAAACCGGCGTTGAAAACCAAGCGGCCAAAAGCTAAACCCCAAGCAGCTCCAGCCCCCTAACCTGCCCCTGCGCCCAAACCTGCGCCCACAGCAGCAACCCCTCCCAGTCCACCTCCAGCCCCGGAACCGGTGACGGAAAAAGGGGATAAAAAAAATGTAAACGATCTATCGACGGAAGAAGAACAGGTTTATAATTTCTTACGCAAGTCACCCTCATCGCGATTAACGGTCATTGAAGAAGCCCTAGGGATTAACCGCGTGCAAGCAGTAGATACTCTGAGATCCTTGATCAAAAAAGGCATGGTGACTCAGCGCGATCGCCTGTACTCTGTACTCTAACTTAACTCCCCATGCCCACCTTACTCAACGCCCGTTCTAGGGGCTTTGTCAATACGCCCACCATCGAGCGACTGACGAACCGCGCCCTACGCTATCTTCAGTCTGGGTTTTCTGTGCATTTGCGCGGCCCCGCCGGAACGGGAAAAACGACCCTCGCCTTACACTTAGCAGATTTACTCAGTCGTCCCATTATGCTGATTTTTGGGGACGATGAACTGAAAACCTCAGATCTGATCGGCAACCAATCTGGGTACACCCGTAAAAAAGTGGTCGATAACTATATCCACAGCGTGATTAAACTCGAAGACGAACTGCGGAAAAACTGGGTAGACTCCCGACTGACTCTAGCGGCCAAAGAAGGGTTTACCCTGGTTTACGATGAGTTTAACCGCTCCCGCCCAGAGGTCAATAATGTCCTGTTATCGACCTTAGAAGAAAAATTGCTGGTTCTTCCCCCTAATAATAGCCGCACTGAATATATCCGGGTTCATCCCCAATTTCGGGCCATATTTACCAGCAACCCAGAAGAATATTGTGGAGTTCATGCTACCCAAGATGCGCTATTAGACCGTCTGGTAACCTTGAATATGCCTGACCCAGAAGCTGAAACCCAAACGGCTATTTTAGTGGAAAAAATCGGCATTACTCCAGAAGAGGCGCAAACTATCGTCGATATTGTGATGGCGTTTCAGCACAAAACGGGAAACCAGAAAACTATCGGTTTGCGATCGGGACTGATGATCGCTAAAATTTGCCATGAACATGAAATTGCGATCGCTCTTGACCAAGAAGCCTTTCAGGAAATCTGCGAAGATATCCTGCTCTCGCGTACCGACTTAGACCTTTCAGGAGCAAACCGGGTCATTCAGACCCTATTTGATCCTCAGAGTCTCAAGACTCAAAGCGCTCTCCCCTCTCCGACTCCTGCCTTAGCTGCACCCGAACCTTCTCAACCCGCGCAAAAAGTTTACACCTTCTTACACCAAAGTGAAGGAGCCAAGCTTTCTGATATCGAAAGTGCTGTCGGATTAAATCGGGTAGAAACCGTGAATATTTTGCGCCATTTAATGGAACAAGGCAAAATCCGGCTCAATGAAGAGCGCAAATATATTGCCCAGTAATTCAAGGGGCGATTCAAGATCAGGGAAAAGCTCAGTTTTTCCTATTTCCCATTCCCTATTCCCCCATTCCCCTATTCCCGTGCCTGCTAACTCCCGTCCCATAACCTCAAGCCAAAGTTCCACCCTTGCTGATGTCCTCGAAAGAGTGCTAGATAAAGGGGTCGTTATTGCTGGTGATATCTCCGTTTCTGTCGGTTCAACGGAACTGCTTAATATTCGCATTCGCCTCTTAATTTCTTCCGTAGATAAAGCCAAAGAAATTGGCATTAACTGGTGGGAGAGCGATCCTTATCTGAGCAGTCAGCACAAACAACTACAAGAAACCAATCAACAGTTACTAGAGCGCATTGAACAACTCGAAACCCAACTCAAAGCACTGAAATCTTCTGAAACTGAACCCGAAAGTGACGATTGATGGGGATTTAGACTCGGTTGTATTCCTGGATCTTTATGAAAATTTTATGCTAATATCCGTAGCTGTACGGTTGGCCTAACTCGGGAAAAAAAAGTTATCTTAAAGATCGCAACTTATGCAAATCACCGGTTATTTAACGCAAAAAATAAGTAAAATAACTTATTAAACTATCTTTTTAATCCGGTGAGATCTCAAGAGTTGTATGTCATGTTTTCAGAAATATTCAGAAGTTGAATCACCTAGATATGATGATCTCCTTAACCAGTAGCTTGAAAAAAATTGCCTCATCAGTAAGTCTGGTAATTAGTTTGTTCTCACCCTTGGCGATCGCCCCTGCCCTAGCAGAAGACATCCCCAGCGATCGTGCTGAATTCCCAGGGCGGCGCATTGGAGGAGGGACTCGCAGCGCCTGTGCAGCCAAAGCTAAATCTCTAATCGCATTGAACCCAACCAACAACCTGGGGATGACTGCCAGCTCTCGTCCCTCCCTCTACTTTGCAATTCCCCCTCTTGAGAGTTCCTATCCAGTGCAATTTTTCTTGCAGGATGAAGCCGGAAATCCCGTTTACGAAACGACAACAGAAACCGAAAATACCCAACAGTTGCTCGGCATTCAGTTACCAGAAGGAACCTTAGAAGTGGGTCAAGACTATCGCTGGTATTTCGCCTTCGCTTGCAATCCGGCCGATCCCTCCCAAAGTATCGTGTTATCAGGATGGCTGCGCCAAGTCGCTTCAGACTTACCTGTAGACACTGATGAAGCAGCTAATCTCAATACTCGTCTGGCTCAGATAGACTCTTATCAAGACTCTGAACTTTGGAATGATGCGATCGCAGGCCTAGTTCAGTTACAGCAACAGTATCCAGAAAACCCCGATGTTCAGAACCGATGGATCGACCTTTTGCAAGCTCTAGAACTGGAAATGTTGATCGAGCAATCCGTAGCGAATGAAATGCAATAGGGTAACCCTTCACCATGGGGAAGCTCAAGGCAAAAAACGGTTTAGCCATAACTAGCACCAAGCCCTATATCGTTCGGGTGATGGGGCACTCTGTGATCATCTCCAGTGCGATTTTGACCACTCTGTTTGTTGGACTCCAACAATGGGGGGGGCTAGAATTGTTAGAGTTAGCAGTTTTCGATCGCTTCACACGCCTGGAAGCCGATGCGGTTCCCGATCCACGGATGGCGATTGTGAGCATCACCGAAGAAGATTTACATCGTTATCGATGGCCCTTATCCGATGAAATTTTAGCCCAAACTTTAGCCAAACTTCAGACATACCAACCGAGGGTCATTGGTCTCGATCTGTATCGGGATCTGCCCACACCACCAGGAACTTCTAAGCTAGAAACTCAACTGCAAGCGCCTAACTTAATTGCTATTACTGAAATTGTCGGCGGCATTCCAGCCCCACCCAACGTTGAAGCAGAGCGAATTGGGTTTAACGACTTAACATTAGACATCGATGGCGTACTTCGGCGTGGACTGTTATTTGTGCCTACGCCAGAACAAGATTACTATTCATTTGCCTTGCGGGTGAGTCTGGCTTATCTCAAACCCAATGACATTCATTTTCGCTATAGCTCTGATGCCCTGTTTCTAGGAGAAATTCCCCTGATTCCCTTAGAGCCAACATCGGGAGGCTATCAAACCGCAGATACACGAGGCTATCAAATACTACTCGACTACCGAGGCCGGAGGCGGGTCGCTCCTACCCTCTCTTTGAGCCAATTGCTTTCAGGGGAGGTCGATCCAGCCTGGGTGCGCGATAAAGTAGTGTTGGTGGGGACAGCCGCCGCCAGCTTAAAAGATCAGGTCTACACCCCCTATAGCGCCGATGAGGACACTTTCCAGATGTCTGGGGTGACGATCCATGCCCAAATCACCAGTCAACTGTTGGATATTGCCTTGGGTGGAGAACGGCGGTTTCGCTTTTGGCCGCAGTGGGTAGAACTGCTGTGGCTATGGGTTTGGATTGTTACGGGAACCTTGCTGGCTTGGCGATCGCCCCATCCTCTAACCTTAGCAGGGTCTGCCATGCTAGGACTGGCCATTATTGGCTCAGTGGGGTGGGGACTCTTTACCCTGACAACCATCTGGATTCCCGTGGTTGAGCCAGGCTTGGCCTTGGTAGCAGCCTTTGGCTTAACCCTAGCGTATCGGTTGCTCCATGTCACCCACTATGACTCCTTAACCGGATTACTCAATCGAGAAGCATTTTTGCATCATCTAGGGCGATCGCTCACTCGCACCCTAAACATGCCCTCAACTGTAGGGGTAATGTTTCTGAGCCTCGATCGCTTTGAGAGGATTGATGAGAGTTTAGGGCCGTTGATAGGCGATCGTCTATTACTCAAGGTCACCACGCGCTTAAAGGCAGCCTTACCCCGCTCGGCCCAACTGGCACGGGTGAGTCATGCTGAATTTGCCGTAATCCTTCAGTCTTCAGAACAACAGGAATTAACTTACTTGGCCGATCGCCTGCAACAGGCCTTGTCAGAGTCTTTTTTCCTCCATCAACAATCCGTCGCCATTACCCTCAGTATTGGCATTGCCATGACCGAAAGGGAGCAGCACTACACCCCGGAAAACTTACTCCGGGATGCCCATACAGCTATGTATCGCGCTCAAGCCTTGGGAAAAGAGCGCTACCAAGTTTTTTCGGCAGGAATGCTTGAAGAAGTCGTCGATCGCTTTACCTTGGAAAGCGACTTGCGTCAGGGAATTGCTGCTCAGGAATTTGTCCTCTATTACCAGCCGATTGTTGACCTGAAAACTGAAAAAATTGCCGGATTTGAAGCGCTGATCCGTTGGCAACATCCGCGCCAAGGCTTTGTTTCTCCCTTTAAGTTTATTCCCTTAGCGGAAGAAACCGGATTGATTCTGCCCTTGGGTGAATGGATTTGTCAACAAGCCTGCCATCAAGCTGCATACTGGCAACAGCTATGTCCCCAACATCCGCCCATGGTTAGTATTAATCTCTCAGGTCGCCAATTTGAGCAACCCAATTTATCTCAAGACCTGGCGCGAATCATTAGAGAAGTGGGAATTGAGGGGTCAAATCTTAAATTTGAGATTACCGAAAGTATGGTGATGGGAGATGTGGAAGAGGCGATCGATTTGATGTTGCGAATTAAATCTCTCGGTTGTAAACTCGGCCTGGACGATTTTGGCACGGGGTATTCATCTTTAAGTCACCTGCGTCGTTTTCCCATTGATACTCTCAAGGTCGATAAGTCATTTGTACAGAAAATGGGAGCGAGTCACGAAGACCGGGAGATTGTTCGCATGATTGTTTCCCTCGGTCATACTTTAGGTATGGATATCATCGCCGAAGGAGTGGAAACCCAAGAAGACGCAGAAGCCTTGAGGTTGCTCAACTGTGAATTGGGTCAAGGATACTTCTGGGCTAAACCTTTGCCGAGCGATCGAGCAACAGAGCTTTTGCAACAGCAATATAGCAGCTCCAGGGAATAGGGAATGGTGTTACTCGGACGTAAAAGCAGAACAATTAACAATTTATGTATGTCACACTTGATTAAAACCCTTTCAATCGATACCAACTTTTCAAGGTTTGCGCCCTGGCTCAGGAGAGTTACCGGTTACGGGTTGGCGTTGGCTATTGCTAGTTTGAGCGCTCTACCGGCAGTAGCTCAAACCTTGAGCGATCAAATTCTCTCTATGGAACGGGGTTTAGAACAAGAATTTGAGACCTATTTTGGTGAAGATCTCGCTGAGGTCACCCAACCTCCTGAAGACATTGCTTTAACTTTGGCACGAATTGGAGAAGAAACGGGAACGAATCCTGCTGTTCTCTGGGTGATTCCTAAAGGCGATCATCTACACTTGGTATTAATTACCTCAAAAGGAGAACCGGTCGTCCGAGACTTGTATGAAGTTCCCGATGACGTTCTGCGTCGTGTAGTCACTCGGTTTCATCTAGAAATACACAGTTCACCGACTCTAGGAAGTTTGCGAGCAGCCAAGCAGCTTCATGAATGGATAATCGAACCGTTGGAGGCCGATTATTTGCAAGCTGAAGGGATTGATACCATCCTGTTTTGTTTGGGGAATGGAGTGCGAAGTCTACCGTTATCAGCCCTTTACGATGGCGAGCAGTTCCTGTTAGAGAACTATAGTTCTACTCGGATTCCAGCGTTCAATTTAATTCAGGCGGAGTATGTGGATTTTCAGCCTGGAGATATTCTGGCTATGGGGGCTTCTGAGTTTGAAGAACTCAATCCTCTCCCTGCTGTGCCGACGGAATTGGAAACGATTTTGCAGGAACTGCGGGTTGAGCGATCGCCCCAACACCAATGGGACGGACACTCTTTTCTCAATCAAGAGTTTACCCGTTATAAGTTAGAGCAAGAGATTGCCTCTTTACAACCGAATGTGGTGCATTTAGCCACCCATGCGGTATTCCGTCCGGGTGAACCCAAGGAGTCTTATATTCAATTTTGGGATGGCAAACTGGGGTTAAATGAGATGGGTGGGGTGAATTGGGGGGATTCGGTTTTAGAGTTACTGGTACTGAGTGCTTGCCGCACGGCGATCGGCGACGATCGCGCAGAATTGGGTTTTGCTGGGTTAGCTCTGAAATCAGGGGTAAAATCGGCTCTAGGAAGTTTGTGGAATGTCAATGATTCGGCCACGTTGGCTCTGATGGGTGAATTTTATCGGCAATTAGGAACGGCTCCGACGAAGGCAGAGGCTCTACGACAAGCCCAGTTAAAAATGCTGCGAGGGGAGATTCAAATTGAAGGCGATCGCCTGCTGCTCTCCCGTGGTTCTGTTCCTTTGCCACCAGAATTAACGGATGAGGAGATTCGGGATTTTTCTGCTCCCTATTATTGGGCTGCCTTTACGATGATTAGTAGTCCCTGGTAATCGATTGTTGACTCATCTGACGCAAAAAGGAGAGAGCTGTTTACGACTCTCTCCTTTTTATGATATTCTCTATACCCCCAAGGGAATTCGAATCCCTGTCGCCTCCGTGAAAGGGAGGTGTCCTAGGCCTCTAGACGATGGGGGCTTGTTTTATTCACCTTAATTATCCTAACTAAGGTTTTTGGATCTGTCAACCCCCGATCCCAAATTTTTTTCCGGGGTTAAGATCCTGAGTTCATCCTCACCCATTTCCTCTTGTAGGAATCCGGAACTCCGGATACAGTGTGGGATAAATTTGGTGTGGTCTGTGGGAGTAGATATGCATAATCAAACATCGTCGGTCAACCTGAAATGGAAGGATTCATCGTTACCAGAGAGCGGGCTAAGTGTTCCTTTACGAGAACGGGCTTGGGTGGAAATCGATCGAGGGGCGATCGCCCATAATGTGCGAGAACTGAAACAGCATTTGAGCCAGAAGTGCCAGTTAATGGCGGTTGTGAAAGCTGATGCCTATGGTCATGGGGCGATCGCCGTTGCAGAAACGGCTCTGGAAGCGGGGGCAAGTTGGTTAGGAGTGGCAACTATTCCAGAGGGGATACAATTACGGGAAGCGGGAATCGAAGCCCCGATTCTGATTTTAGGCGCGGTTAATACTCCTGAACAAATCCAGGCGATCGCCCATTGGGGGTTACAACCGACTCTCTGTAGTGCCAAACAAGCCTTAATTGTCTCGGAAACCCTGAGCGCACTGCAACAAACCCTCACGGTTCACCTAAAACTGGATACGGGAATGTCCCGTTTAGGGATTTCGTGGCAAGAAGGGGCTGAATTTTACCAACGGGTTTCCCATCTTCCCTATCTCCAGATTGGCAGCGTCTATTCCCACTTGGCAACGGCCGATAGTCCAGATCCCCAGATTATGAACCAACAGCATCAGCGCTTTGAAGCGGCGATCGCCGAAATTCAAGCCATGGGGTTACCGTTACCGAAACTCCATTTAGCCAATTCTGCGGCTACTTTATGCGATCGCACCTGTCATTATGACCTGGTGCGCGTCGGACTCGCTACCTATGGACTCTATCCCGCGCCCCATCTACAAGGAATTCTCAACCTCAAACCCGTCATGCAAGTTAAAGCGCGAGTGACTCAAATTAAAACAATTCCTGCGGGTACAGGAGTGAGTTATGGCTATCAATATATTGCGCCCCAGGATATGACGATTGCCGTCGTCGGTATTGGCTATGCCGATGGTGTTCCCCGCAACCTCTCCAATAAACTACAAGTCGGCATTCGAGGGCAACGCATTCCCCAAGTGGGAGCCATCACCATGGATCAATTAATGCTTGATGTGAGCAATGTTCAAGATCTGCAAGTCGGTGAAGTCGTCACCCTTTTAGGACAAGATGGAGGCCATCAGTTTACTGCCGATCATTGGGCCACAATTCTAGAAACGATTTCTTGGGAAATTTTATGTAGCTTTAAGCATCGTTTGCCTAGAGTCACCCGTTAGGGATGGGGAGATGGGGAGATGGGGAAGAACCCATCACCCATCAGCCCCTCTTCCCCTCTCTAAAGAAAAAGAAGATCGGGAAATGGCCCAACGGAGGTTAAAATAGGATGCCAACGATCGCATAATCTATATCAACCCAGCGTTTTATGATTTCGAGCAATGATTTTAGAACGGGCGTGACCATTGAACTTGATGGCAGTGTGTGGCGGGTGGTCGAGTTCTTGCACGTTAAGCCAGGTAAGGGATCTGCCTTTGTACGCACTAAGCTGAAGAATGCTCAAACCGGAAGTGTGGTTGAGCGCACATTTCGCGCCGGTGAAACGGTTCCTCAAGCGAATCTGGAGAAGCGGACAAAGCAATTTACTTATCGAGATGTGGATCAGTTTGTGTTCATGGATATGGAGACCTATGAAGAGAGTCGCCTGAATGAAGATCAAATTGGCGATCGCGTTAAGTATCTCAAAGAAGGTATGGATGTTAATGTCGTCTCTTGGGGCGAGCAAGTTATAGAAGTCGAATTGCCGAATTCGGTGGTTTTAGAAGTGACTGAAACTGACCCAGGGGTGAAAGGAGATACAGCCACAGGAGGAACGAAACCGGCCACTGTGGAAACGGGCGCTCAGGTGATGGTTCCTTTATTTATCTCTATTGGTGAAAAAATTAAAATCGATACCCGCGACGATAGCTATTTAGGTAGAGAAAAATAATCGCCTTTGTGGTTGCCATATTATATTCTAAACATCTAGAGAAAGGGTGAAGAAACTGTGAATTTGAACTTTGACGAACTGCGTGAATTAATTACTACTTTAGGTCAAACAGATATTGCTGAATTGACCTTAAAGAGTGATACCTTTGAGTTGACGGTTCGTAAGGGAGAAACGGGAACTCTACAGAGTGTATCTCAGGTTGCAGTCTCTCCCCCAGTCGTCCAAACTCCAGTTCCTCCCCCTACAGAACAGGCTCCAGTCGTTTCTCCAGCGAGTGAACCGTCTCCTCCTCCTCTAGAGCAAAAGTTAGAAGAGATTAAGTCGCCGATGGTGGGTACGTTCTATCGCGCTCCAGCTCCGGATGAGCCGCCATTTACAGAGGTGGGCGCTCGCATTCGGGTGGGGGATACGGTGTGTATTATTGAGGCGATGAAGTTGATGAATGAGCTGGAGGCGGAAGTTTCTGGAGAGGTGGTGGAAATTTTGGTGGAAAATGCCCAACCGGTTGAGTTTGGACAGGTGTTGATGCGAGTGAAAGCGAGTTAAGGGAATGGGGAATGGGGAATAGCCCTCTTCTGTCACTCTTGGAAATTCTAACGAATTTCCGTTGTTACAGCCCGCGATCGCGAAGCGTTTCATGTCGGCGACAGCCGAAAACGGAGTTTTATCGCTAACGAAAGAATCAGGTTTGTTGGGTTTCGTTCCTCAACCCAACCTATGAATCAAGGCATTTTTGGTTTTGGCGAAGGTATTGTTAAAGAAACAATGATGCTTAATAGACAAATGACTGGCTCAATCAGACTTTCTAAACCAATATAGGTTTAATACTGACGATCGTCTGGTGTAATAGCCCGTCTGAGCCAAATTGGATCTGTGGTAAAAATAAAATCGGCAGCAAGATAAGGAAACTCTGCCCTCAATGTATTATAAAGGAGAGTGCGAAGACGATCTTGTTCCATTAAATGAAGTTCTTGAGTTGAGGGAAAAACGAAATAGAATTGTACATAAACTAATCGCCCCAAACAACCTTGACGGATATGATAGTTTGTGATTGATTCTGTTTCTAAAATGGGATTGACTAACCTGAGAACTTGAGCCTGAAGATTGCTCTCATCGACTCTACCCACGACTTGATACCAATTGGATTTAATGATACCTATGGGCATAGAACCTGCTGCTAGAACCAGGATAATCACCAAGGTGGGGTCAGCATAGGGAGTAAATGGAGCCAGGGGCGTTTTTTGCACAAACATGACGATAATAAACCCTAAAGCGACGGCTCCACTGAGTAAGCCATCGATAAACCAGCTTTTCGCATCCACTTCCAATAAGGGAGAGCCACTTTTTTGGGCAAGCTTGCGTTGAATAACGGCGATCGCCATACAGCCGGTTGCTGCAATTAAAGCATACCAAATGGCTATGCCAGCAGATACGGGATATCCCCCATCCACAATCGCACTTATGGCGGAAACCAGAGCAAAGATACAAATTACCAACATGAGTAATCCCTTACTCATGTTAAAAATGGGTTCAAAAATGGCATACCCAAAGGGATAATATTGGTCATCCGGTCGCCGAATTAAACGGGAAACATGCAAGGACAAAAAGGTGACAATAAAGTTGATTAATGAAAATAAACCATCCAGAAGAATGGCTTCTGACTGGGTTAGAATAGAGAATCCAAACCCCAGGACTGCCATACCTAGAGTTCCGATCATCCCTAACTTAATCGCTTTTTCTTCAAAAATATGGCTGTTGGACATACTCAAAAATCTTCTGGGTTTACCTAGGGTCTTAATTATAGATCTCTTATTCTGCACATTGGGTGATAATGGTGCGATGGCGGATGGTGTTGGGTTGAATAGTGGGAGTCTGAAACCCGGCATCGATTAAGGCTTGAGAAATATCTAAAGTGAAATATTCATCCATACAAGGTTCCGTGCTTTTGAGGAGGGTAAACACATAGGGTGGCATGGTTTGATACACTTCGGATTGGGGATTCATATCCATAATCGCCAGATGACCCTGGGGACGTAACAGCCGCCGAGCTTCGCGGAAAATTTGCTGGGTGGCTGCTTGGGGTAATTCATGGCAAATTAGAAAGAGGGAAACCAGATCGAAGGAAGTGTCAGGCAGTCCGGTTTCTTCTGCGCGGGCATGAATCCAACGGTTGGGCGTTTTTTGCTGGTTCTGTCTCTGTTCGGCTCGATATCCAGCTACGGCAAGGAAGTAGGGGGATAAATCGAGTCCGGTGATGGTGGCGTTGGGATAGATGTCTTGGAGGGCAAAGGTACTCATGCCAATGCTACAGCCCACATCGAGGATATCTTGGGGTGCAGGGGTGATCTGTTCTAGCAGAATTTGATGATAGGTTTGGCGTAAGCGCTCGTCTCCTTTTGCTCCAGCATCTTTCCAGAGTTGGGCATGAACGGCTTTAGCGGCAACTTCGACTTCTAATGCGGCTTCCCAACTGAGATTTCCTTTGTCGTAAGCATGGAAGGGTTGCAGGTAATAGTCGGGGTAGCTGATGTTGGGGTTTTGGATGGTTTGCAGTCGGGGAGTCCAATCAAGGGTTTGCAGGGTTTGGACTTCTGCTCGCCAAGGTACGCCGATTTTTTCGGCGCGTTTAATGATCATTTGCCGGGCTTGGTGTTTGGCGAAGGTGGCGAGGGGTTTAATGGAGAGAATGCTGTTAATAAGGGTAGAAGTGAGTCCGGCTGTGGTCATTGAAAGAAGTTTAAGAGGGTGGGTACAGGTTTTTATTGTGCCGGATGGGGGACTGGGAGAATGTTAAGTTAGTTCAAGAGGGTTTTGATGTAGAGCCGATCGCAGCGAGGGGTTTGGACTCCGGTGGCTTGTTCATATCCCCGGCGTTCGTAGAGCCAAATGGCTTCTTGGAGAATGGAGGCGGTTTCGACCCAAATTTGTTCATAACCTTGAGCTTGAATCCTGGATTCTAAGGTTTGCAGGAGAAAAGAGCCGAGTCCTTGTCCGCGCACGGAGGGCAAAAGATACATTTTGCGAATTTCTACGGCTTTGTGCCCTTTGGAGATGGGATGATAGGCTGCTGTACCGACGAGTTGTTGATTTGATTCAATCACCCAAAATTCTCCCCCGGTTTGTAGATAGGCGCTTTCGACTTCTAGAGCATCGCGATCTGTTCCTTGGGGTTCCCAAGCGAGACCATATTCGGCTAAAACAGAGCTGATGAGAGTGGCAACATCTTGGCGATCGCTCGGTTGCCAATCTCGAATTAAATAATTACGGTAAAGCTGTCTCACGGCTGTATAGATTGATATGTTCACCAAAATTTTAAGCGATCATGAGTCCCTTAGTTGAAAACTTAATCAAGCTCTATATTCCTTTAATTGGCTGGACGCTACTGGGATGGAGTATCAGCAAATTTCTGATTGGTACACTTTTACCCAAGAATATTAGTGCTTATTTAGGGAAAACCTTATTTATGTTTGGCGTGCCCATTAGTATTGTGGCGTTTCTGCGGAAAACGGATCTTTCGGGGGGCATTTGGATTGCACCGTTAACGGCTTGGATCGCGATCGCGGTGGGGGCAGCCTTTGCCTGGACTTGGATCGATCTGGGGGTGAGTGATGAACGGTTGCGATCCATTGCACGGGGCTTAAATCCAGCCCTAGAAGGGCCTCAAAATGTACCGGCAAGCGAGAGTAAATGGAGTCAACCCACCCAAGGCAGCTTTATGCTGGCGATGATGTGTGGCAATACGGGTTACCTGGGATTTCCTTGTGTTTTGGGGTTGGTGGGAGAAGACTATTTTGGCTGGGCTTTATTTTACGATCTGCTCGGATCGGCGATCGCTGTTTATGTGGTTGGCGTTGCCCTTGCATCCCATTTTGGCAGTAGCGATAAGCAGGAAGAATCGGTTCTGCAAAGAACCTTCAAAGCCACCCGCAATAATCCGGCATTTTGGAGCCTTTTATTCGGTTTAGGATTTCGCTATGTTCCCCTTCCGGATACTGTCGAAACCACCTTATATAATGCCGCTTGGACAGTTGTGCGGATTTCTTTGGTGTTAATTGGCATTAAGCTCAGTGAACTCAAAACCCTAGGCAAGCTCAAAAAAGCTTCGACTTGTTTATTAATTAAAATGCTCTTGGTTCCCCTGGTAGTAGGAACAGGATTAATGTTTTTTGGTATCGATGGCCCTCCCCGATTAGTGATGGTGCTACAAATGTCAATGCCTCCTTCCTTTGCGACTTTGGTGATTGCCCAAGCCTACCATCTAGACCAGGATCTAGCCGTAACCAGTTTAGCCCTTGGCTCGATTGTCTTGTTATGTACTTTGCCCATTTGGGTATGGTTATTTGGCGCTTAGATTTGCTGTTTCAATTGAATATTGTGGGGAGCTTCGTAAGCTGAATATAATAAATGATGTACAGTTTGGGCAAACTCTAAATTATCGGTTCCTTGTTGTAAATGGTGATAAAAGTCCTCAAAAACTCCTTGATAATGGGTGACCATGCGGGGGTGTTCGGTGGCACAATCAGCCAGAATACTGGACGCTCCTTGAGGATCGGTTAAGATCAGTCTTTGGCGATCGTGGTCTAAAAGCAGTTGATGACCGGTTTGGGCAAATTGTAAGTGAGTGGTTTTACTTTTTATTCCTAACCCCCAATGGGTTTCGATCCATCCTCGACCCGCACAATTATTTTCTGCTGTAGAAAATTTAAATCCGACCTGACTATGAATCACTTCATTAAAGGGAGTTAAATTTGGAGTAAAATAGGATTCGGTTGGTTCTAAAGCGCGAACCAGTTTGCTGATTACGCTTAAGGCATTGACTCCGGAATCCATCCAACTCGAAATCAGACTATGGGCATGAGGTTTTAAGGTTCCCTCGACCCAATAGGGATCATAAAAATGGGCAAAAAATCCCGTTATGGGGCCGTAAGTTGTCTCTAATTCGGGTTGATGTTCTAGAAACCATAAGACCTCAGCGCCAAAAGCAGCATGAAACGCGATCGCCAGGGGAACCTGAGCTTGGGAGGCTTGCTTAATTAAGGTTTCCCACTCAGTTCGGGACGAGGTGGCGGGTTTTTCTAAGAGAATGGGTTTCCCCCAGGAGAGGGCTTCTTGGGCTACGGTATAGTGACTGGGGGAACTGGTGGCAATGATGACAGCATCAGGATTGACTTGCTCGTACAGGTCGTGAAGATGAGTAAAGGCAGGAGTATTGGGATAATGATGATTCCAGGTATCGACTTTCTGGCGATCGCGATCGCTAACTCCAACCACCGTCAAACCTTCTACCCGATCTAAGGCCGGCCAATAATACTCGGTGACCTTACCTAATCCGATAATCCCTAACCGAAAGATAGAAACTTGAGTCATAAACGTTGAGGACTGAAGGTTATCTGGTTTAAGATAGCACCAAAGATACAAAATTTCCGGAATTCTTCTGAAATCAATCGTATAATTCAGCTATAATAGCAACAAGAAACTGCATGATAGGAGGGGACCCTGTTTAACTCTTTCTCATTAGCCAATTTTCCCTGATTTTCTGTATAGAAAAAACCATGGTTTCCGAACCCTCGAAGCGATCGCCTACAAACCCTCTAACCTCTGATCCAGCAGAATCTTCTCATTGTCTCTCCTTGATGGTTCTCTTTCATCTCAATATTGCCTTTTCATCAATTGAGATAGAGCAGCGTCCCCTAGTCCTGGAACGGTGTTATTGGCCAGTTCTCAGATTAGCGTCTGAATTGAATCTACCTGTAGCCATTGAAGCGACCGGTTATACCCTAGAAGTAGTGGCTGAACTCGATCCTCAATGGATCGATCAATTAAGAAGTTTAATTCATGAAGGGAAGTGTGAATTAATTGGCAGTGGATATGCCCAAATTATTGGCCCTATTGTTCCCGAAAAAGTGAATACTGCCAATCTATACTGGGGGCATAAAGTCTATGAGAAACTCTTAGGAATTTGTCCAAAAATAGCCTTAGTGAACGAACAAGCGTATTCTGCTAGTTTAGTTTCTCATTACTTAAGAGCAGGATATCAAGGGATTGTTATGGAATGGAATAATCCCTATCGATATCATGCAGAATGGAAACCGGAATGGCGTTATTATCCTCAATATGCTTGTAGTCAGATGGGCGAAAAAATCCCCGTTATTTGGAATAATTCTATTGCGTTTCAAAAATTCCAGCAATATATTCATGGCGAATTAGAAAAGTATGAATATGTGGATGAGTATTTAGTGAGTCATCTGGAAACGAAAGACCGAGTATTAATGGTATATGGCAATGATGCCGAAGTGTTTAACTTCCGTCCTGGTCGCTACACAACTGAAGCCAAAGTTCAAGCAGATGAATGGCAAAAAATATCTGATTTATTTAAGAACTTACAAGCAGATGGTCGATTTGAGTTTATTCCTGTCAGCAATGTATTAGAGAGATTATCATCCTCTCTAGGAGGTCATGATTTATCTTTGGAGTCTTCAGAAGATCCAATTCCCGTTAAAAAACAAAGAAAGTATAATATTACTCGATGGGCAGTCACGGGGACAGATTTAGAGATTAATAGCCGATGTTGGTCAATTTATAATTATCTCAAAGATCGAGTCAGTTATACCGATCCAGTTTGGCAGGAGTTATGTTATCTATGGAGTAGCGATTTTCGCACTCATATTACTGCTAAACGCTTGATCGATTATGACCAGAGGTTAAGAAGCCTAGCAAATGAGCTAGGAATTGTTTTTGTGACTCCTCAGTTAAAGTCTGGACATTGGCATAGTGCTTTACCTCCTCAGTTAAAGGTAGAGCGCCTAAATCGGTGGTTAACCTTGGAAACAGAGACGATTAAACTACGGCTTAATTGCGATCGTGGTTTATTTATCGATCGATTATGGTTTAAGAGGGTTTCTTCCAATTGGTTATGTGGCACGTTACACCATGGTTATTATGATGATATTGATTGGGTGGATGAGCATTTTTGTGGTCATCTAATCTTTCAGTCTCCTGGAAGTCGGTGTATTGATGATTTAAAACCGGTTAATCCAGTGATACAGTTTGATGCGGATGAACAAAAAATTTGGGTAACAGGTCGTATAAAAACTGAATTAGGGACGATTCAAAAACAGGTGGGTATCGGGATAACCTCCGATCAAGTCGATTTAGGGTATGAGTTGGACTTTCCGAAAGATATTATGGGTTATTTACGCTGTGGATATGTTATGTTAAATCCCCAGGCGTTTGAATTAGACAGTTTATGTTTTGCCACTCATAATGGTGGAAACCAGCTAGAAAGGTTTCCGTTAGATGATAAGTGTTTCGATCACCATCGGACTGTTTCTTCAATGGTTTCTTCCATGTGTGGCTTAGGGGTAACGGAAGGAAAAGTAATTTTAGGCGATCGCTATCACCAGATCCAGGTCACTCTTGATAAGGCTGAAGCTGCTTTATTGGGTATGGTGACTGCTCAACGAATTGCCAACAGCTATTTTTTTCGTCTGGCCTTTTCAGCGAGGGAAGTGGATGAGACAGCCAAAAAAGATTTATTTTACATTATTGATCCTGAGAACAATCCTTCAGTTTATCGCTTATCGATTACGGCTCAATGTTTATACTAAATATTTGGGTTTCACCAGTATAAAGAATAGCTAAAATCAGGAATGAATTAGAAATCTGTATAGAGACAGACGATCAGCCGTTTTGAAGGGAGCATGATACGCTATGATGGCATCGATCTTGCCTATGCATGAGTAGTGTTGGAATCAAATTATGAAACGGCGGCAGTTTACAAATTTATCTCTATTTTTACTGGGTCTGACGTTGACAAACTGTGGTCAAAGGCCAGATTCTCAGACGACAGTGACCAGTAGTGGGGGTGATAGTGTTCGGATTTGGTGGAGTCAGGGCTTTTATCCAGAGGAAACGGAGGCTATCCGTCGGTTAGTACAACAATGGGAGGAAGATAGTGGGTTACCGGTGGAACTGACCCTTTATAGTGAAGGAGATATTCTGCAAGAGGCTGAACGGGCGATCGCGGCTGGTAATCCTCCCGATATTCTGTATAGTCATGATGCCGATTTAACCTTTATTCCTAAACTGGCTTGGAATAATCAATTGGCTGATGTGTCCGATGTGATCGAAGCCGCCCAATCCTTCTATACTCCGACCATTCTGAATGCGGTTAAATACTTAAACGAAACAACGGGACAACGGAGCTATTATTCTGCACCCATCACTCAAACCACGAATCATATCCATTATTGGCAACCGTTGCTCTCTTCCATTGGTATAGGAGAAGAAGAGATTCCTGAAGATTGGGATGAATTTTGGCAGTTTTGGGAATCGGCCCAAGAGTCCATACGAAATCAAGGGCAAAGTAATTTTTATAGTATGGGGTTACCCATGTCTGCTTCAGCCTCGGATACCTTCTTTGTGTTCGAGCAATTTTTGGCGGCTTTTGATGTCGAAATTGTCAGTCAAGCGGGGGACTTGCAAGTAGACAACGCTTCAGTTCGTGAGAGAATTACACAAGCACTAGAGGCTTATACCCAGTTTTATCAACAACAATATGTTCCTCCAGAAGCGATCGACTGGGGAAATGCGGATAATAATGTAACTTTTCTGAGTCGTTCTACGTTGATGACCATTAATCCTACCCTCTCTATCCCTGGCTCGCAACGACAAGATAAAATCACGTATGAGGAGCAACTGTTCACAACTCTTTGGCCCAATAAACCGAATGGCGATCCAATGGATTCAGTAGTTTCGATTAAACAAATAGTAATTTTTGAATCTTCAAGATATAAGAATGAAGCGAAGCAGTTCTTATCCTATTTGATTGAACCGGATAATCTAAAACTCTATATTCAAGGGTCTCAAGGGCGCTTTTTCCCAGTGATGCCTCAACTGTTGGAAGATCCGTTTTGGCAAGATTCTACCGATCCACACATTTCAACTGCTTCTCAACAATTTTATCGGACTCGTCCCTTTGCACAAGCTTTGAATCCGGCTTATAGTGAGGTGCAAAACCAGAATGTTTGGGGGAAAGTGATTACTGAGATGGTGACTGAGGATTTGTCAGCTCAAGATGCAACCGATCGGGCGATCGCAGCGATTAAAACCATTTTTCAGGATTGGCAGTAACTTTCCTGGTACATAGGTACATTGCTCCTAACTTTTCTTGGAGGGAAGTCTGATGCTCAAGTTTCTCCGAAAAAGTCTCCTGTCTCAGTTGGTGACTTCTTTTTCGCTCTTGTCCTTAGTCACAGTTAGTGTAGTGGCGATCGCTGCCTATGTTAGGGCGAGAGATTCCTTGAGAGACTCAGTATATAATCGCTTACAGGTAGCTACGTCCCTCAAAGAATATCAATTGGATGATTGGGTGCAAACCCAGTACCAAGATGTGCTACTACTAGCCAAATCCTCCACCCTTCTCAACCAAGGGCAATATTTACTCCGGTCAAGCTCTGAATCTTCCCCTCTCACCACCGATTCAGATCCCAAGGATGTCGTAATTGCCCAAGAGCAGCTAAAAAAGTTGGGGTATTATCAAGGCGCGATCGACGGTGTTTATGGCAGTGGCACAGAAGCGGCGATCGCCGAGTTCCAGAGCGATCAAAACCTAGACCCGGATACTCCCTTAACCTTAAGCACACTCAATACCTTAATTGCCTATACAAGTATCTCTCAAGAATTGGCAGAATTTGCCCAGGTTAAACCCAGTTTACAAGAAATTTCTCTGTTAACGACAGGAGGAATTGTTGCCTTATCGACCAACAAAACCAAAGAAAAAACCTATCAACCATTAGGGACAACCACCACCTATTTTACTGAAGATCAATCTACCACTGTTATCCCTACCTTTTATACTTCCCCCATTACTCGCGAATCAGCCATTACCTTTGCTACCCCTATCCTCGATCGATCCGGTCAACGTCTGGGGGTCTTAGCGGTCGATCTCGATCTACAAGGGATTGATGATATTATTCGCGAAAGAACTGGCCTAGGTGAAACCGGTGCAACCTATCTGATTGGTCGCTTAGGAAATCGCAATGTATTTATTTCTCAGCAAGAAACTCCAGAAGAAGAAGAGAGTGAAAACTCGGAAAATTCAGAGGAATTAACAGAAGTCAATAGCTTTGGAATTCAACAAGCCACTGAAGGAATTGATGGGGTAGGTCTTTATAGAAATTATCAAGGCACTCC
The DNA here is from genome assembly GCF_030068505.1 of Roseofilum capinflatum BLCC-M114. NCBI lineage: Bacteria > Bacillati > Cyanobacteriota > Cyanophyceae > Desertifilales > Desertifilaceae > Roseofilum > Roseofilum capinflatum. The sequence goes on along the minus strand of NZ_JAQOSO010000084.1, from coordinate 116,710 downwards.
AGTAATTGGCGCTTATGTTTGGATGGAAAATCAAAATTTAGCCTTGTTAGCAGAAATGAGTCAGGCAGAAGCTTTTGCTCCTGCCCAAAGACTATTAAAGGAAATTTTGCAAATTGGCTTAAGTGCTGCTTTATTCTTATTAATTATTATTTATCTAATTTCCCGTCGTATTACTCAACCGATTCTAGGCATTACGGAAACAGCAATTCAAGTGCGTGAGGGTAACCTAAAATCACAAGCGCCGGTGCTGACCGAAGATGAGATCGGGACTTTAGCACAGGCGTTCAATCAGATGATTAATCAACTGCAAGAATCTAAAAATGATTTAGAAAATCAGGTGGAATCTGCCACTCAATCTCTACAAGAAACTTTAGCAAATTTAACTTCAATTATTGATAATATTGCTGATGGTTTGTTGGTCACAAATGCTGAGGGAATAATCACGCAAACGAACCAAGCTTTATTTAAGTTGTTTGACTTAGAAACGGGAAGTTTGCTCAACAGAAATAGTGAAGATATTTTTGGCGGTATTTTTTCTGAATTAGGATTCAAGGTCAAACAAAATCCTGAAAATATTTTTCAGTCAGAAATTGACTTATCAGAAAATCGGATTGGCAAAATTGTGGCCACAGGAGTTTCCAAAACCGATCCCCAGTTAGGTCAACAATTTTTAGGGTGTGTTTTCTTGGTCAGAGATATTACCGCAGATAAGGAAGTCGATCGGATGAAAACTGAGTTTATTTCGACGGTTTCCCACGAATTGAGAACGCCTTTGACTTCGGTTTTAGGGTTTGCGAAGCTGATTAGGAAAAAACTAGAAGATGTTCTCTTACCGAAGATTGATATCACGGATAAAAAAGTGGAACGGGCGGTTAATCAAGTCAGTACGAACTTAGATATTATTGTTTCTGAAGGGGTGCGATTAACGGCTTTAATCAATGATGTTTTGGACATCGCCAAGATGGAAGCGGGGAAGGTGGACTGGAAAGATGAACCGGTGGCGATCGCCCAACTGATTGAACGAGCAACAATTGCAACAGCCTCATTGTTCGATCAGAATCAAGTGGAATTAGTGGTTGATGTTGACGAGAATCTGCCCAGTATTCGCGGAGACGAAGATAAATTAATGCAGGTAGTCATTAATTTGATTTCTAATGCCGTTAAGTTTACGGAGCAAGGAACCGTCACCTGTAAAGCACAAAAGCAAGGGGAAACGGTGCTGGTGCAAGTCATAGATAGCGGGATTGGCATTGCTGAGGAGGATTTACCCAAAGTCTTTGAGAAGTTTAAGCAAGTGGGGGATACCTTGATTAATAAACCGAAAGGAACGGGATTAGGATTACCCATTTGTAAGGAAATTATTGAGCATCATGGGGGACATATTTGGGTTGAAAGTCAAATGGGTGTGGGCAGTACCTTTGCCTTTTGGTTGCCTATGCCAGAAAGCCATGGGGATATGGGTTGGCAACATTTGGTGCAAAAATTAACCCATGTGTGTACGGAAGATTCAGAGGATCAGCAGCAACAAGACCGGGTGATTTTAGTGGTTGATGATGATGCCAATATTCGAGAGCTGCTCAGTCAGCATTTGGATATAGAAGGGTATGAAGTGCGACAAGCAGCAAACGGACAGGAGGCGATCGCCCAAATTAAACAAGAAAAACCGGATTTAGTCGTTTTAGATGTCTTGATGCCAAAGTTGAATGGATTTGATGTCGCTGCCATTCTCAAAAACGATCCGGAAACCATGCAGATTCCCATTCTGATGATTTCGGCTGACGATCGCTCCGAAAGAGGTTATCGTATTGGGGTGGATCAGTATCTCACCAAACCCATAAGCTCAGAGCAATTTTTACAGAGGGTGCAGACGCTACTGGAGCAAAAATACTCGTCTAAACGAGTTTTAGTTCTCGATCAACAATCTTCAAACACACAAATGTTATCGCATCTCCTTCAATCTCAGGGGTATCAAATGAAGGTGATGAATACGGAAGATGCACTGTTTGCAGCCCATCCTGATTTGGTCATTACTGATGTTAATATGTCTAATAGCTCTAAATTAGTACAAACCTTAAACTTTCAAAAAGGTAACGATCAAATCATTGTCTTGTTATTAGAGAATCCCCCGATGCAGAATGGTAATTAAACTGAAGTCATTAATTAATAAATCAAAAACTAAAATCCTAATTCAAGAGTGGATCGATCTATGTCCCGGAAAGATCGGTGTTTTTGATCGAAAGAGGAATTTGTTAATGGGTAGCGCCCTACCGTTCTTTCCTCAAGAATATGAGATCAAAGCTGAAGGAGAAGTGATTGGTTGGGTGCGTGGAGATCGAGGAAGTTCTGCCGTATGCAGTTTATTAAATCATCTGGTGAATGAGACGCTCTCTCAAAAATCCTTAGTTAATGAAACCCTAGAACGATACAAGGAAATTAATCTCTTATATCGTATTTCTGAGGATATGAGTGCTTGCTTAGATATGGGAGTAATTGCTGAGTTGGTACTCAAAGAAGCACGAGATATTATTGAGTCTACCCAGGGTGAAGTTTTATTAGTCGATCCTGAACATCAGAGATTTAAAACTCTGGCAAAATTTGGTGATTCTCCTTCACGAGATTTATCCATAGATGATGGAATCGTGGGTTATATTTTAACTACAGGCGTGGCTGAAGTCATTAATGATGTAGAACATGATTCACGGTTAACGGAAAGCGATCGCTTTAATCAAGCCTTGATTTGTGCCCCCCTCAAAAGTCGTCATGAGGCTTTTGGGGTGATTTGGATCGGTCATTCTGAACCCATTAATTATCGAGCCGCAGACTTAAAGTTACTGACTGCCTTAGCCTCTCAAACGGCTAATGCAATGGAAAACGCTCGCTTGCATAATTATCAGTTGCAAGAGGAACGGATCAAAAGTAATTTAGAGCGGTATATGTCTCCCCAGTTGGTGAAAGCGATTATTGAGAATAAGGAAGAAAGCTTGTTGAAAACGGGGAAAAAAGAGCTGGTTATGCTTTTTTCCGATATTCGTGATTTTACCGCTCAGTGCGAAATGCTGGAACCGGAAACCATGGTGGAATATTTGAATATTTATTTTACTCATATGGTGGATGTGATTTTTAGCTATGGGGGGACGGTGAATAAGTTCGTGGGGGATATGATTGTCTGTATGTTTGGCGCACCTGCTCCGTTGGCAGAGAGTGAAAAGAAAGCGATTGAAACGGCGATCGCCATGCAACAGTGTCTACAATCTATACCGGTTCCTTGGATTCGGGACAACTTCAAAACGGGTATCGGTATCAGCTCTGGTGAGGTTGTCGTGGGTAATATCGGCGCTCGTCAGCATGTGGATTATACGGCAATTGGGGATAAAGTGAATACGGCATCTCGGTTGCAATCCATGGCTGAAGGAGGGCAAATTTTAGTCGATCGCACCATCTACGATCGCACAGTTGACCAGTTTAATTTCAAAGAGGTAGGATTAGTGAACGTTAAAGGTAAAGCTCAAACCGTGGAAATCTTTGAGGTCTTATATTAGTGATGGGCAAAAAAGTTTTAATTGTCGATGATGAAACTCATATCAGAATCCTTCTAGAACAAACCCTAGAGGAATTAGAAGATGAAGGAGTGGAACTGTTATCGGCTGGAGATGGAGAAACAGCCTTGGGTTTGATCCAGGAACAACAGCCCGATTTAGTCTTTTTAGATGTGATGATGCCCAGAATGAATGGGTTTGATGTGTGTTATCAGGTTAAAAAGAAACTAAATTTACAAAAAATATACGTTATCATGTTAACAGCAAAAGGTCAAGAGTTTGATAAGAAAAAAGGGGAGGAAGTGGGGGCGAATTTATATATGACAAAGCCTTTTGATCCGGATGAGCTACTCGAAAAGGCTATAGAAATTTTAGGGATATAGGGTTTTTGAATCTGTCATCATGAAAGGGAGAGGGCATTTCCAGTTGCACGACTCATTTAGACTAGCTATAGAATTTAGGTTTGCTATATATCAAATCCGGTTAATGGGTTAAGAAGCGGGCAGGGTGGGCAGGGTCTGTTTGTCGAATTTGAATGATGTCGCTCCCTCGTCCTGCCCACCCTACGATGATTGGTAATCTGGAGTGGGAGCATCTTGCTCCCTGGATTTTTTAATTAGGGTATTTAATTGGACTGGATATTAACTATGAATGCGCGGTTCTGGATGCAAGGTAGAGAGTAAATTACTTTCAACTTGCGCCAGAGCTTCTAGGCGAGCTTGGACGATCGCCGGATCGAAATAAGTGGTGGCTAAGATCCAGTAGACCCCATAATGGCGAGCTTCAGAAGCCATCAAAGAGCGATAAAATTGGGCGAGTTGGGGTTGGGGCAGGTGGTTGGCGAGCAGTCCGAGACGCTCATGGGAACGGGCTTCAATGAGGGCAGAAATCAACAGAGAATCGAGCATTCGTTCCGGTTCAGTGGGGCGAATTTGGGCTTTTAATCCGGCAGCGTAGGGAGGAGCCGAGAGGGGAGCGAGGGGAATATTGAGGCGCTCTAACCATTGATTGACTTGTTCAAAGTGTTCGAGTTCTTCACGGGCGATCGCCGTTAGCTTCCTCACCAGCACCTGACTGGAGGGATAGCGAAACATCAGGTTTAGAGCGACTCCGGCTGCTTTGCGCTCGCAGTGGGAATGATCTAGGAGGATGGTATTGAGATTGGCGATCGCCTGTTCAACCCAAGCCTCAGATGTCGGCTGTTGCAGAAATTTGATTTTCGGTAGTTCTTCCATAATAATCAAAATTATACATAACTGTAGGGGCGAAGGGCCCTTCGCCCCTACGGGTGATTCGGTTTAGGTAAGACTAGCGATCGCCTTTTCCACCTCCGCAACTGCCCGATCGATCTCCTCCGCAGACACAATCAACGGCGGCACAAACCGCACCACCTTGGGCCCTGCGGGAACCAGTAGCACCCCTTGTTCCATCGCTTTTTTGACAATTTCAATGGAGGTTAAGGGAATCTCCGCTTGCAGTTCCATGCCATTAATTAGCCCCCATCCGCGCACCTCAGCAATCAGTTGGGGATACTTGGTGGCGATCGCCCGCAAGCCTTTCCGCAATTGTTCGCCCCGCTCTTGTACATTTTGAAGCAACCGATCCTGCTCCACGGTTTGGCACACCGTCAGGGCTGCCGCACAAGCAAAGGGGTTACCGCCAAACGTGCTGGCATGATTTCCCGGCTCAAACACATCGCAGAACTGCTTACAGAGCAGCGCACCGATGGGAATACCGCCCGCTAACCCCTTAGCTGAGGTAAAGATATCGGGTTCAATGCCCAAATTCTCGTAACCCCAGAGTTTGCCCGTGCGTCCCATGCCCACTTGCACCTCATCCAGGATCAGTAAAATTCCCATTTGATCGCACAACTGACGCAAGCGCAGGAAATACTCCAATTCTCCTGGACGCACGCCCCCTTCACCCTGTAAGGCTTCAAGTAAAATCGCCGCCACGCGCCGCTCTGAGCTATCCAGGGAGGCGATCGCCTCTTTGACGGCTTCAAAGTCGTTATAGGGCACATAGGCAAAGCCTGGAACTAGGGGACTAAACCCTTTTTGATACTTGGCTTGGCCGGTTGCGGTAATCGTGGCTAAGGTACGACCATGAAAACTTGCTTTTGCCGTCAGGATTACTGGGTCTTCAATGTTCAATACCGTATGGGCATATTTGCGGGCCAATTTAATCGCCCCTTCATTGGCTTCTGCCCCCGAATTACAGAAAAAGGCGCGATCGGCACAAGAATGCTCGACTAACCATTTAGCTAAATCCCCCTGTTCTTGGATATAGTACAGATTGGAGACATGATGGAGCTTGCTAATCTGTTGGGTTACCGTTTCTACTAAAGCGGGATGGGCATGGCCCAAGGTACAGGTGGCAATTCCGGCTACAAAATCTAAGTATTCGCGACCTTGAGTATCCCAAACCAAGCAGCCTTTTCCTTGTTTGAGGGCGATCGGAAACCGCCCATAAGTAGACATCACATACTGGTTAAACTCCGATGGATCGTAAGCACTCTCTGTAACCTGGGGCGCATCCGTTGGGGTTAAAGTTTCTGGACTCACAATTGCTTCCTCTCGATTAAAAAGACACAGGATCATTCGGGAACTTGCATAACTTTCCGTTCTCTACAGGTCATCCCAAATATTCTATCTTAGCGTTGAAATTTGTCCCCCTATCCGATCTGTCAGTTGTTCTTAACACCCACGGGAGTTCATAATCATTTAAGATTTCCCCCCTCTCCCCTGGGTTGATAGATACGACCCACAGAATGATCTCGATTAATTTCCACCACTAAATCCGTTAACTCTGAGTTCTGGGTCAGGGGTATAATGAACAGTTCAGGATGTAAACTCCGCCAAAAATAATCCACAAAATCACTGATTTCCGATTCACTCATGCCCCCTTTCCCAGTTGCCATCCTTTCCTGTTCTGCTTCCCATCGCCACTGTTTAGACCAACGATAATCAATGGGCGATAAAATAATCAATTGATCTAAGCATTTCCACAAAGGTAAGTATTCATATAATCGTTGATTGATCTCTTGGGCAAAGTTTCGATCCGCCTCAGTATGAATTGGAGCAGGAGCAGAGGCAAACCGATCGGGATAAATGGGTTGTACCCCAACAAACCACCCTTCAAAAAAGACAATATCGGCATCCGTAATGATCTCTGGTTTTGTGCGATCGCCCTCTCCCCCATAGGCCGACTTATCAAATCGAGGAAATTCCACCGGATACTGGGCATTACGACACCGTTGCAACACCTCAATCCCTAACTCAACCTCATGGGTTCCTGGAGGCCCTCGGCGAACAAAACGGGGGTCTTGAGCCTTGAGAATTTGCCGATCCCGATAGGTTTTATATAAATCATCCAAAGATAAACTCGCTGATGTATAGCCCAGTTTTGCTAAGATCAAGTTCAGAACAGCGCCTAACGTAGTCTTCCCCGTTCCCTGACCGCCTAGAATGCCTTGAATCAGAGGTCGCCTCAGCTCTTTTTGAGATGCTGCTAACCACAGTGCCAAAGGTAACCAAAACTCCCATAAAGTTTGATACAGACCTTCAGGAGAAACAGAGGAAAAAACGGATAGAATATCTGGCACTAACGCTTTGAATAACTCAATTTTAAGCTCCGATTGGCATTTTTGTTTATCTGGAGTAAAATCAAACTTTAACCACTGATCTGGATTCTCTTGCTCTAAGTTTTTAAGCCATTCTTCTTTTACTTTAGTCTGCTGGTTTTTACCCAGAAGGCACTGAAAAAGTAGATCTCTATCCATGATTTTTTTAAAGTAGTGAGGGTTACAGTTTTGTTATTTTTGGCAAAAACTCTTGACTCTAACTCAGCGATCGGCTATTCTCCAATCGGAATCCCAGGCTAACCGAAGAAAAGCTGAAAGCTAACACTGAAAAATTCTTCAGTATCATGGCTATCATTATGATGACATAAGAACAAAAATCATAACATCAGCGTCATTAATCAACCTATAATGAGGTAACACCATGTCCAGTCAATATAGTTGGCAGCAAAAAATTCTTTGCCTAATCTGGCTGACTTATTGTATTTCTATTCCCAAAACTTACTTTGGTTCTCAAGAATATTTACAGACTTTTGCTACAAAAGCGGTCAAAGCCAATTTTGCTGATCCGCAAATTCGCAGTCTCATCGGTACATGGCAACTGACCTGGGGATGTGCTGTTTACCAAATTAAGAAAGGATCGTCCTCCTCAAATGTTAATGACCATACCATGTATATAGCTAAATACATGGATAACCCCGATCTCGATCAATATGTCATTGCTCTAGCTGGAACCAATCCCTTCTCTCTACAAAACCTCTTGCTTGAGGATGTCAATGTGGCCACCGCTTCCCCGTGGAATCAAGGCCAACCCTGGAAGACAGCAGAAAGACTGACCAAAGACAACGGTGAACCGGCTGTTTCGGCTGGAATTACCAAAGCTCTAAAAGATTTAACCACAGCCATGTGGGATGGCGATCAACTCCTCTTCGATCATCTCAGAGAAATCACCATGAATGCAAGCAAACCTGTAGAAATTACCGTTGCAGGTCACAGTCTTGCCGGTGCAATGGCTCCATCTCTTGCCTTATCCTTAGTCGATCGACAGGCGGAGTGGGATGCTAAACACACAACTAACATAAAAGTTGTATCTTTAGCCGGTTTTTCTCCAGGAAATGAAGCATTTGCTCGTTATTATGACCAAACTTTAGGGGATAAAACCGAAAGGCTGTGGAATCAGATGGATATCGTTCCTAACGTTTGGGCAGTTGAAGGACTCAGAAAAATTCCCAGAATTTATACACCCGATATTCCTCCGATTTTAGCAGTCGATATTGCATTGAAAGCCTTAGAGCTATCGAGTCAAGATCAGAACTATACTCATATAAAACGCACTACCGAAGGTTTTGCCAGTGATTTTAATCCTGGTTTCATGATTGATAATCTACCTAACGATTCAGACCTAAAAGAGGTAGTCTTAGATGTTTGTACAGAGTTCATGGCCTATCCTATTATTCTGCAACTCCAAAGTATTCCACTTGTCGGAGATGTGACCAAAGATTATGTGACAGATTTGGTTAAAGAATTTTCTGAGGAAGTCAGAGCCGTTCTCGATGATGTTGTTACTAATAATGCCAGCTCAGAAGAGTTACTGAAAGAATCTTTAAACGGCATCATCAGTAAAATTTGTGGTGTTGATGTCAACTTGTTTCTATTTCCCATACCTGATGAATTAGAGGAATTATTATCTACAGGACAGGTTGTTCGCTTGATCAATTTCGTCTTACAAGTTCTTTTTCAGCATGTCTGGCGTTATAGTAGACACTACCAATTCACAGAGTTTGATGCAAGAAGAGCAGAACTCACTGCCCAAGTTGCATCGAAGATGAAAGTTGAAGAAAGCAAAGTTCAAACTCAAAACACTGTGATTGTCAATTATGGTAGTGCGAAGAAAGATGATGTAGATGATTTATTGCGTGGGGAAGGCAAGCTGTTGAGGAGCATCTCCAGTGTTATGGAACAGCTCAAACAAGCCGATCAAGTTAGTCAAAATGCCCAACCCGTTATCTTTATCGTTCAGAAGAAGAAAGATAGCGGCAAATTCTGATGGCCGAGAGACCAAAAAACTTGATCTTCGTGGCTAGATGTGTTATACTCAAAGGACTGGCGACAACTTTTACCTCAACCAACAACTGTATTGACAGGAGTAAAAAACATGGCTGAAAAAGCGAAAAGCGTAGTCGTCCTTGAGAGCGATGAAGATTTTGGTGGTGAAGTTCATACTCTCGAAGGGCGAAGTCCGAAAAAGAAAAAGAAAAAGAAAAAACAAGACTTAAAGGGGCCTGAAAAGATGGTCTTCAAAATGGCGAAGCAATTTGATAAAGCAACAAGTGAGTATCGCGATCGCCATGAGAAGTCCAATGAGAAGAAAAAAAATGGATGGATAAAAGACCTTCCGAAAAACTATACTAAAGCAGCTAGTAAGCTACTTAAGTTCTAGTTTTAGTTCTTTGATCGTCTTTCAATTAGCTTAAGTCTCATTAAGCTAATTGAAGTTCTTAAGAATCCGGAAGCTATTGAATTCTAAAACCACCCTCTAAAACCATTTCTTTCAATACCTAGGAAGACAAATCTATGCCGAAAGCACAAACTGCAAACACAATCATCCTTGAAATGCCTAGTGCCAAAAAGGATGATATCGAAGATTTAAAACGTGGAGAAGGTAAACTGTTCAAAAAACTTGCCAAAACTATTGATGAGTTAAAAGACTCTGGTCAAGTTGAAGAGAATGCACAGCCTATTGTGGTGATCGTTCCCAAAAAATCAGACAACAAATTTTAGTCTGTAAATACTTTTTCTCAAGTATTTACACAGATTTTCTGTTTGTCAATAAAAGTTATGTGTGGCTGTTAATCCACCCAAAAACTATGTTACTATGGTTTCTGGGTGGATTATTAACTATTGACCTGAGCATCTCTACCCTTGTTAAGGATGGTTAAACGTAAAGATATCCCTACACCGCTAATTGAAGCGAAAAGCAAAAAAAAAGTAAAAGTTGTTGCTGAACTAGAAACCCGCCGCTTTTCTATCTATTACGTTATCCGACGCTTCCTAGTTTATTTTTTAGGCATACAAATTCGACGGATTACCCGACAGTCTGACCTGCAAAAAACAGCGAATGACCTACGGGAAATATTTGAAGAATTTGGTGGATTTTGGGTAAAAGCTGGACAAGTTTTGGCTTTAAGAACCGATTTATTTCCTAAAGTTGTCTGTGATGAGTTACGCCGTTTACAGTTTGAAGCTTTGGGATTTCCGACAAAAGTAGTTCGCGCCACAATTGAAGAAGAACTGGGTCAACCTGTCGAAAAAGTATTTGAATATTTTGATGACGATCCTCTCGCAGCCGCTTCTATTGCCCAAATTCATAAAGCAGTTTTGCGGAATGAGCAGAAACCTGTGGTTGTAAAAATACAACGTCCAGGAATTAAAGAATCATTTGAGAGAGATCTCAACTTAATTAAAGTTCTAGTGAATCTATTAACCCGATTCAATATAGCTACTTTTTTGCGATTAGATGAAGCCATTATCGAGTTAGAAAAAACATTTCGAGAAGAATTAGATTATCGCTATGAAGCCTCGAATACTCGCCGGATGCGTAAGTCTCTGAAGGCCCATAAAATCTATGTACCTAAAATCTATGATAAGTATTCGAGACGAAGAGTGTTGGTGATGGAATTTATTGACGGTGTATTGATGTCTGATTATATCAAAGTTGCTCAAGCCGATCCACAGAAAGTCAAACAATGGGAAGTAGAAAACAATATGGATACGGAAAAGCTAGGGGAAAGGCTGTTTTTATCCTTGTATAGACAAATTTTTGAAGATAATTTGTATCATGGCGATCTCCACCCAGGTAATATTATCTTGTTGCGGAATACAAAGTTTGCCTTAATTGATATGGGTAGTATTGGGAGATTAGATAGAGATTTAAGAATTAAATATCTGAATTATATTAATGGATTGGCAGAAGAGGATTTTGCTAAGGCTTCTGATTATTATATCCGGTTTGCCTTAGATGTACCTAGGGTGAATATGCCCAGAGTGCGATCGGAGATGGCGCAAGGAATAGAGGTTTGGGCATCTAAGGCACGACTGAAAGGGGTAGACTATCAGGAAAAATCCTTTGGGGGAGCTACCAGTGAAGTGTCTAAAGTGCAAATCAAATATGGTACACCGAGTAACTGGATCTTTCTGAAAATCACGCGATCGTTCTTGACGCTGGATGGCTCTCTTCAGTATATAACTCCAAATTTCAATATTTTTAAGCTGATTGATAAGTATAAAAAACAAGCCGATCGCCGAGCATTTAGGAAAAGTTTAGAACCTCAAGTGATTAGAGCTTCATTGAATCAGTTGTTTAATATTATAGATGAGTACAATAATATTATTCTGCCTGAGCTGCGACAACGGACTACACCGTTTGAATTAACGGCCGATCCTTATGCTTTGGCTCTAGCGGTTATTTTCCGGTCTTTTTCCTATGCGGTAGGTCTTGGAGCTATATTCGTATTGTATACATTCCTGTATCAATACCATTTCCCAGTGATTCAATGGATTCACAATTCAGCTTTAGAGGATTTCGTTCATAAGATTATGATCCTTCCCTATATTGGATGGATTGCTATATTGATCGCTATGCTGCTAACGATTAGAATGTTATCAGCCTCTGCTTCTATTCTAGAGCGTAAAGAATATGGATTTTTCCCATAGTAGGGCGTAAGTCAAGGATTTTACCGTTAAAAAATTTACCATGTTCTGTGGAGTTATGTTAGCTTATGAGTCAATTAACACTTTCTTGGCCTTCCTTGGTGTTTGATGGGGATGAAGACTATATCGTCATGTATATTCCGGAGTGGGAAACGCCGGTTTTTTCGGTTGAACTGTGGGCTAAGGCTAGTCAAAAGCAGGTCAATTATGCCAGTTTAATAAACAGTTGTGATGATCCTCCATTTAGTAATTCTTTCCAAATCGATGTGATGAATGGTTATTATCGCTTCTATCATAGCGATGTTCAGGTTCGCATGGGGAAAGTCCAATTAGAATGGCAACATCTAGCAATTACTTATGATGGCAATGAAGTCAAAACCTATTTGAATGGCCAATTGCAATACTCTAAAGCAATTGCTTCAATGCCAACGATATTTAAGAATTATACTCTAGGACGCAGTAGAAGTGCGGATAAATACTTTTGTGGAGAACTCAGTGATGTTCGGTTGTGGGATAAAGCGCTAACGGCTGAAGAGATTCAAGCGGCTATGGATCGCCGTTTGGTGGGTAATGAAGATGGATTGGTCGCTTATTGGCCGTTGGATGAAGGTACAGGAGAGACGATTGGCGATCGCACGGGTAAGATTGAACCAGGTACGATTCATGGTGCGACTTGGCAACAGGATGGAGTGGAAATGAAACCAGCAGTTCCGACTAGAGAGGAGCATTCTCAATGGGTGTTGAGTTTCAATGGAGAAAGTGACTACATTGAAACGGACTGTAAGCTCAACTTTGGCACTGAACCCTTTACCCTGGAAGCTTGGGTCTATAGCACGGGGGCATCAGGGGTGATTCTCTCCTCGGAAAAACATGGAGTCAGTGCTTATCAATTCCGACTGGTTCAAGAGAAGAATACGATCGCCTTTATGTTCTCCGATCGCCCCGGAAATCATCTCCTTTGGGACAGTAAACAGGGATATTTATTACAGTCCACGGTGGCTGAGAATGAATGGTCACATATTGCAGTCAAACGGATCGGAACCACCTATCAACTGTATGTGGATGGAAAACTGGCCAGCGAATGTCAAACCGAGCAAGTCATTGATTGGCAAAATAGCACGGTAAACTTGCGTATTGGCGCTCAACGTCCCTATTCAGGAGAGGGGGGAATCTTTTACTTTAAGGGTAAAGTCGCTGAGGTGCGGATTTGGAATATAGAGCGATCGCCAGAAGAAATCCAGATTCAAAAAAATTGGGGTTTAAGTGGACAAGAATCGGGGTTAGTCGGCTATTGGCCGCTGAATGAGGGCAATGGAGAAGTGAGCGATTGCACTGGAAACAGCAACACTACTCTATATGGCGGAACCTGGGAACAGGAAACGGTAGAATTTGGATTCGCTGGCGATCGCCCCATGGCCAACCTCACCCACTTAGGACTAACGGGAGATGAACGCGAACTGCTGCAATATTTGCCGTCAAAAGGGGGTCAAGGTCTACAGATTGATTCACTCATGGATGTTCCCACCCAACCCCAAGCGATCCTCAGTTTAGATGGCAACAGCTACATCGAAACCAACGCTCAACTCTCCCTCGGTCTAACTCCCTTCACCCTAGAAGCGTGGGTATACAGTACCGGACAATCGGGGGTAATTCTGTCTGCGGAAAAACATGGAGTCAGTGCCTATCAATTTCGACTCGTTCAAGACAAAAACACCCTTGCCTTCATGTTCTCAGACCAGCCGGGCAATACCCTACTGTGGGAAGGAAAACAGGGTTATCTGTTGAAATCAACCGTCCTTCAACACCAATGGTCACATATCGCCATTAAGCGAGTCGGAAAAACCCATGAGATGTATGTCAATGGAGCATTGGCAGCTCAATGTGAAACCAGTCAACCCATAGACTGGAAAACCAGCACATTCCCCTTGCGGATCGGCGCTCAACGTCCCCATTCAGGAGAGGGGGGAATCTTCCACTTCCAAGGAAAAGTGGCTGATGTCCGCATCTGGAATATAGAGCGGTCAGCAGAACAGATCCAAACCCAGCGTCAATATCAGTTGACGGGTCAAGAAGGGGGATTAGTCGGGTATTGGCCTCTGAATGAAGGGAATAACCAAATCAGCGATCGCACCAAACAGAGTACAGCCATCCTTTACGGAGGAACCTGGGAACAACAAGACCTGTATTTCCTGCAAACAGATGCTCAAGGAACCGCAACACCTCAAGCCACTGCACCAACTGCGGCGATCGCTCCGGTAACCCCTGCCACTGTCCAACCCAAAGCCGATCGCTCCCAAGACCTTGATGTAGATCTAGACTTTGACACAACCGTAATCAGCGTCACTATTTTGACAGGTAGCAATGATTTGGGAGGCAAACCCAAAACTATCTACGGCAAAGAACAGAAGAAAAAACGCAAGAAACGCAAAAAGCAAAACAAATATCTTTCTCCTGTCGAGAAAGTCGTGCGTAAGGTCGCTAAACGGCAAGATAAAGCCACTCACACTTACGTTGAACGGCATAAGCGATCGAATCGCAAGAAAAAGAATGGTTGGATCAAGGATTTAGTTAAAAACACAACTAAGAGTTGGGAAAAACTGTTCTAGTCCCTTTCTCTAGTCCCTGAGCTGTAATAAGGTAATAGGTACACAAAGGTCTGTTCCCTATTACCTTTTTCCCATTCAACCTCACCCACCCATTTCATGACCCAAAATTTGGACTATCCTTACCCCACTGAAAGCATCCTAGAGTTTGACGGCAAAGACGATTATATTGACTGTGGTAATAGCAGTCAGTTAAATCTGACTGAACCGATGGCGATCGAATGTTGGTTGAAACTCACCGATCCGCAAGAAGGCAGCCGATATTATATTCTCGGTCGAGGAACTCGTCAGTATAACTATAATTATGGCCTGCTCTATCAGAACTTAAAAGGGAATCGCGAGCAAATCAAGTTTTTATACTCAGAATCTCCCGCCGTTTGGCAACCTTCGATGAAGATTGGCGATCGCCAATTTCATCATCTTGCCTTAGTCATCGATCGTCAGCAAGTTGAACTCTATATCGATGCTCAACCCCAAGGTTCCCAACCCCTATCCGATCCCATCAACCCCCCCAGTGATGTCCCCTTCCAAATCGGACGACTCTTTGGTAAAACCCGATTGAAAGGATACATCGCCGACATTCGCATTTGGAATCAACCCCGAACCCACCCAGAAATTAAAACCCAATGTCAGCACCGTTTGCTCGGTAATGAACCCGGATTAATCGGGTATTGGCCCCTGAATGAAGGATCAGGAACTCAGATTCAAGACCTCACAGAAAACAGCAACCCTGGAACCATCCAAGGAGCCACTTGGATACCCCCTGAACCTTCTCGATCCCCCGATATTCCCCTAATCGAGATCCAGTCAAAAAACAAACCCAAGTTAAAATTAAACCCTAAACTCAAAATTCCCAGGGAAATTACTCAAATTATAGTCTTGAGAAGCAAGAAAGGACTGGGTGGAGAACCAGAAATTATTTACAGTCGAAAAGCCAAAAAGAAGCAAAAAAAATCCGAACAAAAACAAACCATAAAATGGGTTCGGAATGTTTACAACGATTTTGCCAAAGCTCTTTCCAAGCTGTAGGGGCTTTCCGGAGAAAACCCCTACAAGATATCGTCGATAGAATGGTCTCCAATGTACAGAACTTGATTAAAATGAGTTTATACAAAAGGCTTTTCTAGGACGTGCAAAATATCCGAGGAAACCCTAGACCAACTGTAATTAATCTCACTTAAATGCCGGCCATTACGCCCCATATCTTCCGCTAAATCCAGATTGGATAACAGGTAATTAATCGGCTGGGCAAAAGCATCGGGATTTTCGTAATCCGTCACCAGTAAGCCATTTTTTTCCGGAATGATCACTTCTGCATTTCCACCCCGCACTGTCGTTAGAATACATAACCCCGTCGCCATCGCTTCATAATGAACGCGAGCCAAGGGTTCTTGCCACTGAGAAGCACAGACAAAAATATCACCTAAAAGGAAATAATCTTGAACTCGATCTGGTGAAATAAAACCCGTTAAACGGACTGCATCACCCAATTTTCCTGCCTGCTTTTTCAGATCGCGGACATAGCCATTCTCCTCATTTTTACCGTACCACTTACTACCAACGAGTAAAAGCACAGCAGAAGGATGTTGTTCTAAGACTTTTGGAAAAGCATTGAGTAAAATATGCGGCCCTTTTTTATCCGTTAAACGACCGACACAAAGCACTACTTTTCTATCTTCTAGGCCGTGTTGAGCTAACAAACTTGACCGACGCTCTTGCAGTCCGGATGACCATCGCGGTTGAAAGCGGTTGAGATCCACTCCCGCATAAACAGGTTTGAGCTTATGCTGATAATCGGGAAATAAATCCGCAATTCCATCAGCAATAAATTGACTTACTGTAACCACTGACTCTACTCGACTTAAACAGCGATGAGCCAGTTCAGGTGTGATTTTCTTAGCATGAAACATCTCATTATGCATACTCAAAAGAAAGCGACTTTGAGGTGCGGCATCGGCAACTAAGGGTAAATACTTCGGTCGGTTGTAAAAGATAACCCAATCAAAAGTTTCTTTAGCCACAAAGTTAGCGACTGCTTGGTAATATGCCTCAGAATCCCCTGGTGCATATCGTTCATATCGAATACCATTTTTGACTTCTCGTTCCGGTAAATTCGGATCGGTTACGGAAAAAACAGTGATGTCATGTTCTTTGCTTAAATAAGGCAAGATACCATCAATATACGTTTGAATTGCCCCACCACGAACACAAGGTACAGGTAATTTTTCTGTACAAACCAATACAATTTTCATGTTCTTGCAAAATCCTAATGTTTATGATAGATTAGCCCTTGAGCTTGGCACTCAAGCAAGTACCCATCTATGGAGAAAGTCAAAGTATAGAAAGAAGACAAGCATAAACGGTTTTACTCCCGGCGTTCTGAAGTCCATACTTGATAATAAGATGGTACACTAAAATCCCAATCGATCAAGAATTAAATTCTAGAGAGTAAAATCAAATTCTCTACGATTAATCGATCGAATGGAATTAGGGTTTTATGGAATCAAAAATCAGGGTATATCAAAATGAAAAAATACATTCATCTATATTTTCTTATTCTATAACTAACGTCAACCTCATCCTGGATTAAACTTAATCTCTACTATTCTAGGATGAGGCTTTGATTGATTTTGTTGGTCTGATCTTGTATCGTGTTCACCCCAAAACAGATGAAATATAGAAAAAATAGAAAGTCTGCTGAAATTGCTGTCATTGGTATGAGCTGTAGATTTCCAGGAGCCAACGACTACAATCAGTTTTGGCGAAATTTAGAGAAAGGAATTAACAGCATTACTGAAGTTCCAAAGCAAAGGTGGGATGTCGATCAATATTATTCTCCTACGCCGCAAGAGCCGAATAAAACGATCAGTCGATGGGGGGGGTTTGTAGAAGGGATTGAAGACTTTGATACTCAATTTTTTAGCATTTCGCCTAGGGAAGCCAAGAACGTCGATCCACAGCAGAGACTGTTATTAGAATTAAGCTGGTCTTGTCTAGAAGATGCTGGCTATTCGGCTAGAGAGTTATCGGGAAGTCAGACCGGTGTTTTTATTGGTGCTTGTAACTATGATTCAATCCTCTTAATGAATCAGAACCAAGAAAAAATTGAGGGACATAGTGGAACAGGCACTTGGAGTTGTATGATTCCCAATCGGATTTCGTCCTTCTTTAATTTTCATGGGCCAAGCATACCGATAGATACCGCCTGTTCCAGTTCTTTAGTGGCCATTCATTATGCGATGAATGCCATTAAAGAGTCAGAATGTGAAATGGCTCTGGTAGGTGGAATTAGTGTGTTGTTTACTCCAACCACCTATGTACAAATGAGTCAACAAGGCATGTTGTCTCCTACAGGTCAATGCAAAACCTTCGACCAAGACGCTGATGGATATGTACGGGGAGAAGGGGCCGGGATGGTCTTATTGAAACCCTTGGATAAGGCGATCGCCGATGGAGACCGTATTTATGGGGTCATCAAAGGTAGTGCAGTTAACCATGGAGGCAAAGCGCGGACACTCACCTCGCCCAACGTCTACGCCCAAGCCCAAGTCCTGCGTACTGCCTATAGTAAAGCCAATATTTCCCCAGACACCATTTCCTACATCGAATCCCATGGTACAGGAACCCCGTTAGGAGACCCCATTGAAATCAATGCCCTCAAACGCAGCTTTCGGCAACTGTACCAGGAATATAAAGTACCAGCCCAAAAGTTCTACTGTGGCTTAGGAGCGGTTAAAAGCAATATTGGCCATTTAGAAGGAGCATCAGGAATCGCCGGATTTATCAAAATTCTGCTATCGCTTCAACATAAGAAACTAACTAAAATTGTCAACTTCAATGGACTCAACCCTCGCATCAAAATTCAAGATAGTCCATTTTATATCATTGACAAAACCCAGAAGTGGAAGAAACTGAAAACTGAATCCGGTAAAAAAATCCCCCGTCGAGCCGGAGTCAGTTCCTTTGGCATTGGTGGAGTTAATGCCCATGTGATCGTCGAAGAAGCTCCTCGTCGGGCGAGAAACCCCTTAAAACATTTGGTAAAACCTTCATCGGGTTATCATCTTTTCAATTTATCGACCCACAGCAAAACGTCCCTAGAGAACCTGGTTAAAAGCTATCAAACTTATCTGAAAAAGAATCCGAAAACATCTTTAGCCGACCTCTGTTATAGCCTGCATCAAGGGCGGGAATCTAACTTTCCGGAACGATTGGCGATCGCCACTAAAACCCCCCAAGAACTACAACAGCAACTCAACCTCTTCCTCAAACAGCCCGATAATAGCGCCGTTATTCGGGGGAAAGCTTTTGGCGAAGCCCCAAAGATCGCCTTCCTCTTCACCGGACAAGGCTCTCAGTACCCCAACATGGGTAAAGAACTCTACGAAAGTCAACCCGTATTCAAAGATACTTTAGAGACCTGCAACAAACTCCTCAAACCCTATCTAAAACCCTCCTTACTCGACCTGCTTTACAACCCCAAGTATGCGGAGACACTTCACGAAACCGAATACACTCAACCTGCTTTGTTCTCTGTGGAATATGCCCTAGCTAAACTGTGGGAATCCTGGGGAATTCAACCGGATTGGGTCATGGGTCATAGTGTGGGAGAATACGTGGCCGCCTGTATCGCCGGAGTCTTTAGCCTGGAAGATGGACTGAAACTGATCGCTGCGCGGGGGCGGTTAATGCAGCAACTTCCCCCTGGGGGCGAAATGGTTTCCTTGTTAGCCACAGAGTCGGAGGTAAGCGAACTGCTGGCGCAAGTGAAGACCAAAAAACCGGTAGAAATTGCTGCCTACAACGGCCCCAATAGTATCGTGCTTTCTGGGGAACAAAAAGCTGTGCAAGCAGTTATTGCCCACTGTGAGAAAATGGGCATCAAAACCAAACAACTGCAAGTGTCCCATGCCTTCCACTCTGTCCTCATGGAACCGATGTTGGCAGAATTTAGGGCAGTTGCTGAAGAAATTGACTTTCATTCACCCAATATTCCCCTGATCTCTAATGTTACCGGGGAAGCGATCGCCCAAGAAATTGCCAGCGCCGACTACTGGCTCACCCACATTCGCCAACCCGTCTACTTTGCCCAAAGCATGGCAACCTTAGAGCAACAGGGGTGTAAAACCTTCCTGGAAATTGGGCCCAAACCCATCTTACTGGGCATGGGGCGGCAGTGCGTAGCCGATGGAGTGGGCAGTTGGCTGCCGTCTCTGCGTCCGCAAGTTGCTGAAGAAGAGCAAATTCTCGCCAGTTTAGGGGAACTCTATGTGCAAGGATGCTCCGTGAATTGGTCGAGCTTTTACTCAGAACACCAGTATACAAAAATCTCTTTACCCACCTATCCCTTCGATCGCCAACGGTATTGGATCGAATCCCAACCCATCCAACCCAAACAAAACCTCATTACCGGTAAAGTCCTCCATCCCTTGCTGGGGGAGAAACTTCTGTTAGCAGGAATTGACCATCAACAGCGCTTTGAATCTTACCTGGCAGAAACTTCTCCAGGGTATCTCAAAGATCACCGAGTGTTCGATCGCGCCATTTTTCCCGCTACCGGTTACCTGGAAATGGCGATCGCCTGCGCCAAAGAACTCTTCAATGCCCATCACTTAGTCGTCGAAGAAGTGACCATCAGACAGGGCTTACTACTCCCGGAAAACGAGGTTAAGCGGGTACAAACCCTTGTTACCCCGATCAGCAAACAGCGCTACCAGTTCCAGATCTACAGCACCTCGGCCGATCGAGATGATCCCACCTGGACATTGCACACCGAGGGGAAATTGCTGCATAGCACATCAGCCTCTCAATGTCAAGTTGATCTCAAGGAACTGGAAAAAACTTGCACCACAGAAATCACCTGTCAAGACCATTACCACCAGTATCAACAGAGGGGTCTAGACTACGGCGAAAGCTTCCAAGGGGTGCGGCAACTCTGGACAGGAGACGGCAAAATCCGCGCCAAGCTTGAACTGGCGGGGGAAGTGACCGAAGACCTGAAAGAGTATCATCTTCATCCGGCTCTGCTCGATGCGGCCTTCCAAGTTCTGGGGCAAGCCATGGAGAGCAGCCAACCCGATGTTACCTATCTACCCATCGGTATTGACCAGCTTACCCTCTATCATCGTCCTGGGGCGAAGGTCTGGGCGATCGCCGAACTCGATCCTCAAACCGGAAAAGGCAACATTAACCTAGCAGATGACCAAGGAACCCTCTTAGTCGAGATCAAAGGACTCACCCTGGTCGCCACCACGGCCTCAGCACTCCTGCGGAGCTTGCAACCCGGTTTAGGCGAAATTTATTACCGGCTCAGTTGGGAAGAGATGCCCTTAAGATATCAACCGGAAGCGCAACCGGGTAAATGGCTCGTCTTTGCTCCCAATGGACAACTAGCCGAAGCCGTAGAAAAAGCACTCAAACCCCAGGAACAAACCTGTATTTGGATCTCGGCGGGTAAAAAATTCCGCAAGTTCAAAACCCCCCACTATCAAATCAACCCGACGGAGAAGGAACACTATCAAAAATTGCTCCAGGATCATCCCGATGTGACCGGTATTGTCCATTTGTGGGCAACAGCAGAAGTCCGCGTAGGGGCGGGTTCACCAAGATCTCGCTTGGAAGACCAAAAAATGGGTGAACCCGCCCTTACCCATCTCGCTAGTATCCTCCATCTGGTGCAAGCTCTCAATCAAGCGAAAATCAACCCCCTGCTGTCGCTGGTTACCCAAGGAACTCAAAACGTTCTTGATGCTACGGAAGTTACTCAACCTCAGTATGCAACAGTGTGGGGTTTGGGGCGATCGCTCGTTCTCGAACAGCCCAAACTCAACTGTCGGCGCATTGACCTCGATCCCAATACCGCCATCGAGTCCAGTATTCCCGGTTTAGCGGCCGAGTTGCTCAGTGAGAACCCCGACGATCAAATTGCCCTGCGTCAGGGACAGCGCTATGTGGCGCGGTTGGAACACCGGAAAACGCCAGAGAGCCACGACAGGCAACCGGTACAACTGAAACTCTCTGAATACGGCTCCATCGACAACCTCACCTGGGAAACCCTAGAACGTCGTGCCCCAGTCGCGGGAGAAGTCGAAATTGAAGTGAAAGCCGTCGGACTGAATTTCCGCGATGTTCTCAACGCCTTGGGAATGCTCAAAGACTACTATGCTGAACATTTGGGCATCACCCATGCCGATGAATTGACCTTTGGCTTTGAATGTGCGGGAACCATTGTTGCCGTAGGGGAAGGGGTGAGCGAATGGAAAATCGGCGATCGCGTCATGGCCACCTTACTCAATGATGGCTTTAGTAGCTACTTGACCACCCCCGCTAACCGGGTGATACCCCTACCCAAACCCCTGAACTTCACCCAAGCGGCGACCCTGCCCTTAACCTTCCTCACCGCCTACTATGGCTTGCAGGAATTGGCAAAACTCAAAGCTGGGGATAAGATCTTAATCCATTCTGCTGCCGGAGGAGTCGGTCAAGCCGCCGTACAAATTGCCCAAGCTGCCGGAGCCGAAATTTTCGCCACCGCCAGCCCTGGAAAATGGGACTTCCTCAAATCTTTGGGCATTCACCACATTATGAACTCCCGTACCCTCGACTTTGCCCAACAGATCCAGGACAAAACCCAAGGCAAAGGGGTTAACGTCGTCCTCAATAGCCTGAATGGGGACTTCATCGATAAAAGTCTAGAGATCCTAGCCCCCAAGGGGCGCTTTGTAGAAATTGGTAAAATCGGCATTTGGAGTGCCGAAGAAGTCAAAGCCAAACGCCCCGATGTGCAATACTTCCCCTTTGACTTGGGAGAAGTGGCGACAGCGCAACCGGATATTGTCACTCAACTGGGCAACGCTCTGGCTCCCCAATGGGAAAACGGAACCCTCAACCCCCTGCCTCACCAAACCTTTGCCAGCACAGACATTAAAGAAGCCTTCCGCCATATGCAACAGGCCAAGCATATCGGCAAAGTGGTCATTTCCCTACCCGAACAACCCAGGGAAGTGACGATCAAACCCCAAGCCACCTATCTCATTACCGGGGGGTTAGGAGCATTAGGCTTAGAAATTGCCGAGTGGATGGTTAAGGAAGGAGCCACCCACCTGGTGTTAACCTCCCGTCGTTCACCGTCGGAAACGGCTCAAGCGAAAATTGCCCAACTTGAAAATATGGGCGCATCCATTACCACCGTGGCGGCGGATATTTCCACAGCCAAAGATAACAGCCAACTCCTAGAGCAAATTGCCCAAATCTTACCCCCACTCAAAGGCATTATCCATGCAGCCGGAGTTTTAGACGACGGACTACTGCAAAGCCTGACTTGGGAGCAATTTACCAAAGTCATGGCTCCCAAAGTCCTGGGAACCTGGCATTTACACCAACTCACCCAAGAATTACCCCTAGATTTCTTTATCTGCTTCTCCTCTATTGCTTCCCTGTTTGGATCGGCCGGACAAAGTAATTATGCAGCCGCTAACAGCTTTATGGATGCGATCGCCCATTATCGGCGAGGATTAGGGTTACCTGCGCTTACCATTAACTGGGGCCCCTGGGGTAAAGTGGGCATGGCCGCGAATTTAAGCGCAGAACTGCAACAGCGTTTAGAAGAGAGTGGACTGCGATCGCTCGACCCCGAAGAAGGAATGCGAGCCATATCCGAACTCCTATCAGCCAGCGAAGCGCAAATGGCCGTCGTTCCCGTGGAGTGGCCCAACTTCCTGCGCCAACTGCCTGAGCAGCAAAAACACGCCACCTTCGAGAAATTTAGCTCTCGCGTCCATGAAGAAAGTCAGGAGGAAACCGAGGCAGAAAACCAAGCCGAAGAAAACCGCTTACTCGACCAACTCCAAGCTGTCCCCAGCGCGGAAAGAGAGGATCTGCTCTTAAGTCTACTCGAACCGAAAATTGCCCATCTTTTAGGCATGAAAGACGGAAAAATCGATCCTGAAAAACCCCTCACCATGTTGGGACTTGATTCCCTGATGGCGGTGGAATTACGCAACCTACTCCAGCGACAACTGGAGGTCGATATTCCCATTCCTAAACTGATTGAAGGAATTAGTATTCTTGAGATTGCCCAATGGGTCACTCAGCACTTATTATTAGAGCAACTTAGCGCTGTAGACCATTCGCTCACTGAAGATAGCCCAGAAGAAGATATGGAGGAAATCACTCTATGAATCTCACAGAAATTTTATCAAAAGCGAACAGTGCGGGCATCAAACTCTCTTGCGAAGGGGATGAGCTGAAAATCCGCGCCCCCAAAGGAGCCTTAACAGCCGAAATGCGAGAACTGCTCTCGGAAAATAAGCCAGATCTGTTAAAACTTCTGCAAAAGAAATCCACAGAAAATTCCCTTCCCCTGGTTCCCAGGGAGAGGCAGGGTAAACTTCCCGTCTCCTATCAGCAGGAGCGGTTGTGGATGGTTAGCCAGCTCATGAGCGATAGTGCAGCGCTGAACCTTTGCCAAGCCCTGCGGATTGAAGGTAAAATTGATGCCGATAAACTTCAGTATAGCTTAGATCAAATGGTGGAACGCCACGAGACCCTGAGAACCCAGTTTGCCTGGGTTGAAGGGAGTTTGGTGCAAGATATTTTACCGAGTCTAGAGGTCAATCTGGTCATCGAAACCTATGAAAAACTAAGCAAGTCGAAGAAGCAAGCGGTTATTCAAGAGCAAGTCGATCGGGCAATTCGTCAATCGTTTGATGTGTCCCAAGCGCCTCTGTTTTGCGTTACTCTGTTGCAATTGGGCAAAAAAGAAGCGGTATTAATTTGCGTATTTCATCACATTATTACCGATGGTTTATCTCAAGATTTATTCTCTCAAGAGTTGTTGAAACTCTATGATGCTACCTTATCAAAAGAAGCCAACCCTCTTCCTGAATTAGAAATTCAATATGCTGATTATGCAAGTTGGCAACGAGAATGGTTACAGGGAGAAGTTTTAGAGAAAGGATTAGCCTATTGGCAGCAAAAACTTACCGATCCTCCTAGCTTCTATCCGGTTCCGATCGATGTGTTTCAACCCACCATTGTGCAAACCAGAGGAATTCAAAAATATTTTCAAGCTCCCTCCTCAATTGCGAATTCACTCCAGGATTTTGCTCAAGAGAATAATGTTACCCCGGTTGTTGTTTTACTCTCGGTTTTTTATCTCCTTATTTATCAATATTCTCTGCAAAAAGATATTGTTGTCGGTTTTCCAGTATCAGGTCGTTCCCAAGCAAAAACCCAAAAAGCGATCGGTTTTTTTGCCGACATCATGGTATTGCGGGCCAAGCTTGAAGATAAGTTGACCTTTAAGAATTTACTCGCTCATATTAAAGAGACCACTTTAGAAGGTTATACCCATCAACATATTCCTCTCAATTATGTGAGCGAATTCATTCAGCCAGCAGGAAATCAAAGCTATAAGAACTTATTTCAACTGTTTTTTGACTATATTGATGTGGGTGAAGAAGCGCCCACTTATAACAATATTACGACCACATCTATTGAGGAGAAATTACCGGCTGATATTGATTTATTTTTTACACTTATTAAGATTGAAGGGGAGTTGAGAGGGTCATTGACCTATAGCTCTGAGTTATTTACTGAAGAGACTATTTCTGGTTTCATTGATTCCTATCTCCTCATGTTGGAAACGGCCCTCAATGCACCAGAAACTGCTCTGAAAAACTTCCTCCTCTCTCCAGCACTAGAGACTCATAAAGGGGAAATTCATAGTCAAGAGAAGGTGCGATCGCTCCTAGAAACCGCATTAACTGCCCAACCGGAGGTTAAAGAATGTGCGGTTTTATTCCAAGATAACCAGAAAATTGCCTATGTAGTCGTCGATGACCCGTTTGTGGTGGATAAACTCCGCTCTACGCTGAATCAATCCGCTCTCACTTTACTGCCCGATGCCTATGTGCCGGTTTCTACGCTACCGAAAGCCCCATCTGGGGATTTAGATGAAGCCGCTTTAAGCCAACTGGAAATCCTGGATGCTGAGGTGATCGCTCGCTGGGAAGAACAGTTGCGATCGCATCCCGACATCGAACAAGTTGCCGTCATTACCCAACCCCGCACCACCTACACCGTCGCCCGTGAAGACGCGGGGGATGTAGGGGCGGGTTTACCCACATCTTCGTCTCCTAAACGAGATCTTGGTGAACCCGCCCTCCCCCCCAAAACCTGCGAAGTTGATGAGATTGCTGAATCAACGGAGTTTGACACCTGGGTGGACTTACTGCCCGGAACAGAAAACCCTGCCATTTTCAGCACGGATAACCGCCAGCCTCTCACCCATGCAGAACTCAAGAGCTTTGTGCAGAAGCGGCCCGAAAATGCCAGTCTGAGTGCATTGGGGATTAAATTAGGCGATCGCGTCTGTTCTGCCCTCCCCAACGGGCCGGAAGCCGCTCTAGCCTTCCTCTCCATGGCTCAAGAATGCGTCTTTGCCCCCATCAACCCCGCCTTAACCGAAAAGCATGTCCTCTTTGAACTAGAAGACCTAAGCGCCGTTGCCCTGATTCTCAAACGGGGAGAAACTGAGAACGACAAACTCAAAGCCTGTGCCGAAAGCGTGAATGTGCGCGTCATCGAACTCATTCCCGACCCCGACGTTTGCGGACTTTATACCCTAGAAGAAGTCACCAGCAAAAAGACCAAAGTCAAACCCGTCACACCGAAAAAACCGAGCCGGGATGATGTTGCCCTCGTCTTGCACACCAGTGGCACAACCAAACGGCCCAAAACCGTCCCCCTCACCCATGGCAACCTCACCGCAGGCTCGCTCACCATCAGCCGCACGATCGCCATTACCCCAGAAGACACCTGTATCAACGTTATGCCCCTGTTCCATATTCATGGCTTATCCGTGAATATTTTGGCCACCTTCTTGGCGGGAGCGAGTGTCATTTGCACCCCTGGACTCTATGGCGCAGATAACGGCGTTGAAGGCTTCTTTGAGTGGCTCAAGCCAGGGGATGGCAGACCCGCACCCACCTGGTATTCAGCCGTTCCCACCATGCACCAGGCTATTTTAGAGTATGCAGAAGAGGCGATCGCCAAAACTGGCAGCCCTCCCCCCAATTCCCTGAAACTGATCCGCAACTGTTCGGCGGCTCTCCTGCCTACCATTGCCGAACGCATGGCCGAGGTTTTCAACTGCGAAATTCTGCCCACCTACGCCATGACCGAATCCATGCCCATTTGCAGTCCCCAAGTGGGTAAGGGCTTGTCTCGGCGGGGTTCCGTGGGTCAAGCGGCTGGGCCAAAACTGATTATCGGGGAAGTAGACGAAACTGGCAAAGGTAAACCCAAACTGAAGATCCTGCCCCCCTTCGCCGAAGGGGAAGTCATGGTACGCGGCGCTTGTGTCACCTCCGGGTACGAGTTGCGCGACTGGATGGACTATAACCCCAATGAAGAAGCCTTTATTGACGGTTGGCTGCGAACGGGCGATAAGGGCTACATCGATGAAGACGGCTATGTGTATCTCGTCGGTCGCTTCAAGGAAATCATTAACCGGGGTGGCGAGAAGATCAGCCCGATGATGATTGAAGATATTGTGCAACAACATCCGGCTGTCGGTCAGGTGGTGGTGTTTGCTGCACCCCATGAACTGTGGGGAGAAGTCGTTGGCGCGGCCATTGTCCTGGCTCCCGGTGAAACCAAGCGCCCTTCCTTAGCCGCTCTGCGTCAGTTTGTTTTGCAACAAAAAGAGATTGAGTTCCAGTGGTTGCCGGAGTGTTTGGTGTGGATGGAATCGATTCCCAAAGGAGCCACCGGCAAACCCGCCCGCATTGGACTGGGTAAGCGCTTGGGACTGCCAGAGATGCCGGAAAATGCCAAGGATGCCCCCCATACCTTCATCGCCACGGAGAAAGGCGACGGCACGTATATTTTAGAGACACCGGAGCATCAACCCCAGGATGACCATGGGGAATGTTACACCTTGCATCAGTTGGCAGCTTATTTTACGTCTAAGACTCCCGACTTACATTTACAGGGTTTGAACGTGCCCGACCTCCTTGGTCATCCCACGTTTATCAGCCCCTCCGCTCTCATTCAGTTACCGGAATTGCCCTTAACCCAGAGTGGCGAAATTGACCGCAAGAAACTCCGCAACCTGGCAACTCTAACCCCAGAATCCAGCAGTCCGGCCGCCCTAGAGGGCAATGAAATCGAGCAAACCATTGCTAAAATTTGGTGCGAAGTGCTTCAGTTGGAAACCGTGGGTATTCATGATAACTTCTTTGAATTGGGCGGTAAATCGGTGTTGTTGGTTCAGGTCTATAGTAAATTGCAAGAGCAATTCAATCTGAACTTAAAAGTCGTCGATCTTTTAGCCTATCCCACCATCCATGCTCTAAGCGAATATATGAGCAGCAGTGGATCAGAAAAAACGGCGGCTAAAACTGCAAAAGTGAGCAACGAAAAACGGTTAACCAAACGGTTAGAAAAAGCCAAAGCCAAAAAAGATCGCAGCAGCGCCAGGAAGAAACACCGGGCTTCTGCAAGGGAATAGACCTGATGGGGGGATGGGGAGACTAGAAACCGGGTTTCTTCCAGAATCTCGGATAGGAGCCAAACTTGCTAGAAACCCGGTTTCTCCCCATTCCAAAATTACTAACTACCAATAGAAAAAATATAAAGAAAAACTAAAATGACCAGCGACTTAAATCAAACTGAAGACTATCCCATTGATGAAAATGATATAGCCATTATTGGCATGTCGGGGCGGTTTCCGGGGGCCAAAACTATCGATGAGTTTTGGCACAACTTAAAACATGGCGTAGAGGGGATTTCCTTTTTATCGGAATCTCAACTGTTAAAATCGGGCATTGAAAAAGACTTGCTCAGTAACCCAAACTATGTTAAAGCGAGTGGTTCAATTGAAGATATCGATCGCTTTGATGCCCAGTTTTTTAACTATTCTCCCAGGGAAGCGGAAGAACTCGACCCCCAGCAGAGATTGTTTCTGGAATGTTCTTGGGAGGCGATCGAAAGTGCGGGGTATAATCCAGAAGTCTATGATGGCTCGATTGGGGTGTATGCGGGGAGTGGACTGCCGACTTATCTGATGTCCCACTTAGGAGAAAAGGATTTTATTGTCCTCAGCAGTCGTTCCTTTGAGCAGATGGTGGCTAATGATAAGGACTATTTGGCCACTAGAGTCGCCTATAAACTGAATTTAACCGGGCCGGCCATTAATGTGCAAACCGCTTGCTCCACCTCCCTCGTCGCGGTTCATCTAGCCTGTCAAAGTATTCTCAATGGGGAATGTGACATGGCTTTAGCGGGGGGCGTTTCGATTCAAGTGCCCCAAGAAGTGGGCTATCTGTATCAAGAGGGGATGGTGTTATCTCCCGATGGCCATTGTCGTGCTTTTGACGAGAAGGCACAAGGAACGGTGTTTGCCAATGGGGTTGGAGTCGTTCTGTTGAAAGGGTTACAAGATGCTATTGATGATGGCGATCCGATCTATGCGGTGATTAAAGGATCGGCGATTAATAATGATGGTTCGTTAAAATTGGGCTATACTGCGCCCAGTGTAGAAGGACAAGCCGCCGTCATTTCTGAAGCGCAGGCGATCGCCGATATCGATCCCAGTACGATATCCTATCTAGAAAGCCATGGTACGGGAACCAAGCTCGGCGACCCTATTGAAGTAGAAGCACTCACCCGCGTGTTCTCTGCGGAAACCGACGAAAAACAGTTTTGTGCCATTGGTTCAGTGAAGACCAATGTGGGACACTTAAACACGGCTGCTGGTGTAGTCTCGTTGATTAAAACAGCGTTGTGTCTCAAGCATCAGACCCTAGTCCCCAGTCTAAACTTCGATCGCCCCAATCCCCAAATTGACTTTGACAATAGTCCCTTTTATGTCCATACTGCTTTGTCTCCCTGGGAAACCGAACAGCTTCCCCGTCGCGCTGGGGTAAGTTCGTTCGGAGTCGGGGGAACCAACGCCCATCTGGTGCTGCAAGAACCGCCACCCGTGGAGAAAGAAGAGAATGAACTCGACAGACCGGCACATCTCCTGGCTCTTTCTGCAAAGACTCCGCAAGCCTTGATAGATGCAGCCGCCAATTATCAGAATTATCTGCAACAGAACCCGGATGTCAATCTAGCCGATGTTTGCTATAGCGCCAATACGGGACGCGCTCCTTTCCCCTATCGTTTGGCTGTGACTGCAACCAACACCCAAGAGTTAGCGGAAAAATTATCCCTCGATGATGGTGTAGGGGAGGGTTTGAAACCCGCCCCTACCGCCCCCAAAATCGCCTTTTTGTTTACCGGACAAGGGTCGCAAGCAGAAAATATGGGGTTGCAACTCTACCAAAATTCTCCCGTATTCCGGGATGCTCTGGATGAGTGCAATGAACTGCTCGACCTAAAACCCTCATTACTCGAAGTTCTGTATCCCGATCTGTATAAGAAAAAACGGGGGAGAAAGCCCAAGAAATCTGCAATAGATGAAACCGCTTATACCCAACCCGCCCTGTTTGCGGTGGAATATGCCCTCGCTAAACTCTGGCAGTCTTGGGGGGTTGAACCCTCTGCTGTTATGGGTCACAGCGTAGGAGAATATGTGGCTGCGGTCATTGCGGGCGTGTTCAGCCTGGAAGATGGGTTAAAACTGATTCAAGCGCGGGGTCAGTTGATGCAACAGTTGCCTGCGGGCGGTGGTATGGTTTCTGTCATGGCTTCCACGGTGAAGATTGAGCCATTGTTGAGTGGATATGGGGAGAAAGTGGCGATCGCCGCCATCAACGGCCCAGAAAGTACGGTCATCTCTGGAGACAACGGCGCATTAGCCGAAATTAGCGCCAAACTCGAAGCGGAAGGCATTAAAACCAAAGCGCTGCAAGTCTCCCACGCCTTCCACTCTCCCCTGATGGAACCGATGTTAGCCGAGTTTGAAGCCGTGGCGAAAGAACTCACCTACGAGCAACCGCAGCTTACCTTAATCTCCAACGTCACCGGAACCCTAGCCGATGCCAGTATTACCACTGCTCAATATTGGGTCAATCATGTGCGTCAACCGGTGCGGTTTGCCCAAAGTATGCAAACCTTGCACCGACAAGGATATGACCTGTTTCTCGAAGTGGGGCCGCAACCCATTCTCCTGGGCATGGGGCGTAAATGTTTACCCCCAGAGGTTCCTGAGCGGAGTCGAAGGAACAGGACTTGGTTGCCCTCTCTGCGTTCGGGAGTCGAGGACTGGGAGCAGATGCTATCCAGTTTAGGCGAACTCTATGGGCAAGGCGTAAACATTGATTGGGTAGAATTCGATGCCGAATACAGCCGGAAAAAGCTCGTACTTCCCACCTATCCCTTCCAACGGGAACGGTATTGGATCGAACCCTTCGCCAGCCGAGGAAATAATGGGGCGGGTTTACCCAATATCTCCCCATCCCCCCATTCCCCCATCCCCCCATTCCCCCATTCCCCCACTCTCCTAGGTCAAAAGTTCCCCTTACCGTTGACGGATCAGGTGCGTTTTCAAACTTACTTTAGTCCGGAGTTTCCCTCCTATGTCAAAGATCACCGCTACTATGGCAAAGTGGTGGTTGCGGGAGCCTCCCATATTGTCATGGGTTTGTTGGCAGGTCAAGACTCTCTGAAGCGCGAAGCCTGTGTTTTAGATGACATTGAGTTTATGCAGATTTTGGGAGGAGATGACGAGCGATCGCTGCAAGTCGCCTTGCAAGGTAACCCTGGTGAATATGAGTATCAATTAATTAGTTGCATTGCGGGTAGTGAAAGTGACCCGTCCGCCGATTGGATTGTGCATACCAAAGCTAAGATCAGAGCGCCTAAACCCTCAGAATTAAACCGGGAAGCGATGGATTTAGAGGCGATTAAATCCCGATGTCCGCGCCATTTGTCCAGTAGTGAGTATTACTCGGCTGTCCTTGACCCCTTAGACGGACAGTTTACATTAGGCACAACCTTCCAATGGACAGAAGAGGCTTATCTGGGTGATGGAGAAGGGTTAATTAAGCTCAAATCCCCATCGAGTCATCCGGAGATGGATGAATATTGGCCCCATCCGGGAATGGTGGATGCGGGAATTGTGCCCGTGGCGCTGCTTTCGGTTTCTAAAGAGTCTGAGAATGGTTCAGAGTCCACGCAACCGGCTGCCTATGCGTTTACAAGTGCTGACAGCTTTCGTTTTTTGCGGACTATTGACAAAAATGAACAATTGTGGTATTACACCAAAATTGATGAGTTTCTGAGTCCGGGACAATTGCGCGGCAACACGGTTTTACTCACTTCAACCGGTGAAGTGGTGGCGGAGTATATCGGTATTGACTTCCGGGAACTGAGCCGTAAGTTGCTGTTGAAGAGTTTCGGCTTGGATTTGGATGAGTGGTACTATCAGGTGCAATGGCAACCCTCCGACACTTCGGCTGCGCTCAGTGCGGCGCTCCCCGATGTAACGGAACCGGCTGTGGAGACACAGGAGAAAACGGGAACCTATTTGGTGTTAGCGCCCAATCAGACTTGGGGCGATCGCCTCTCGAAAGTCCTCAGCGAAAACGGATACAGCGCCATTCTCGCCTATCCCGGAGACAGCTATCAGCAAATCGACGACCATCATTATCAACTGCAACCAACAGCAGTAGAAGACTTTCGCCAATGGTTGGATGGGGTTCGCGCTCAGGAGGAGAACCTACTGGGCATCCTGCATCTGTGGAGTTTAGCCGAAACCCATGGACTGCCGAAGAAGAAAAAGCGCGGTAAATCTCCATCTCCTGGGATGGCTCAGATGCAAGAGCTAACCTGTGCCAGTATTCTGCACCTGTTGCAAAGTTCCCCATCAGTCAATGACTTGCCCCCCCTCTGGCTGATCACCCAAGGAGCGCAGCAGGTGGGAGAAGAATCTCTAGTCGCTCCCTTATCTTCGCTGTTGTGGGGTCTGGGTAAGGTCATTCCCATGGAACATCCAGAACTCAATTGTCGCTGTGTGGATTTAGATCCCAGTGCCAAGAGTCCAGAAACGGATTTAATTACAGAGCTGTTATCCGCCCTTCGACTCCGCTCAGGAAGCGCAGATGGAGAAAATCAGGTCGCCTATCGCAATGGAGAGCGTCAGGTGATGCGGATGGTGAGGGGACAGGTAGACAGTACGGGCGGTTTCACCCAATTATCGTTTGGTGTAAGGGCGGGTTCTGTAGGGGCGGGTTTCGCTTCGCGACATGAAACACCAGGATCTCGCTTGGAAGACCAAAAATTGGGTGAACCCGCCCCTACGGAGGCCGCAGAATCGTCTTATCTGATTACGGGAGGATTAGGATCGCTGGGTTTAGAACTGGCTCAATGGTTAGCCAGCAACGGAGCAGGACACCTGATCTTAACCGGACGCTCCAACCCTTCCAACCTTGCCCAGGAAACGATTCAGAACATAGAAGAAACCGGGGTCACGGTCTCCGTAATCTTAGGCGATATGGGCCAAGAATCCGATGTGGCCGATCTATTTAAGCAGATTAAAAAGTTGCCCCCACTCAAGGGTGTGATTCACGCGGCTGGATTATTGGATGATGGGGTGTTGCAACAAATGACTTGGGAGCGGTTTACCCAAGTGTTGGCTCCGAAAGTGGCGGGAGCTTGGTATTTACATCAATTTACTAAAGATCTGCCGTTAGATTTCTTTGTCTGTTTCTCGTCTATTACGTCCCTGTTGGGTTCCCCCGGTCAAGGGAATTATGCGGCTGCCAATGGCTTTCTAGATGCGATCGCCGCCTATCGTCGTAGTCTAGGATTACCGGGACTGAGTATTAACTGGGGGCCGTGGGCCAATATTGGTCTGGCCGCTCGCATGGGGGCCCAGCAACAAAATCGTTTGGCAGATCAAGGGATTCAAATGATTCCCTCGGAACAAGGTCTGCAAGCATTTGAGGAATTATTAGGAATGGGTTCTGTAAGGGCGGGTTTCGCTTCGCGACATGAAACACAAGGATCTCGCTTGGAAGACCGAAAATTGGGTGAACCCGCCCCTACGGAAGACCAAAAATTGAGTGAACCCGCCCTTACACCTGCACCTACGCAGATGGCTGTTTTCCCGGTGAACTGGCCCCAATTCCTGACCCAAATGGGGATTAATCAATTGCCTCCGATGCTGGCTGAAATTGCGGGTCAATTCGATCTGGCAAATCTGGGCACGTCCTCTGGCCCGAGGTTACGGGAATTTTTAGAGCAGGTAAAAGCCGCATCGGGCGATCGCCGCCACCTGATGCTTCTGGACTATCTCACCACCACGGTGGCCAAGGTTTTGAGGCGACCCAAAGATTTGCCCGACCCGGAAGAGGGCTTCTTTAACCTGGGTCTAGATTCCCTGATGACCATTGATTTAGCCCAAAAAATCCAAAACGATTTAGGCATTTCCCTGTCCTCAACGGCCACATTTGAGTATCCCAATATTCAAGAATTGGCCGGTTATGTGGATGGGGTGATTCCCAAACTCGAAGCGGTGGAAACTCAATCCGAAGAAGCGGTTTCTGAGATTGACACGGAGCAGTTAATGCTAGAAATTAGCCAATTATCAGGAGAAGATCTAGACCGCTCAATTGACCAAGCCCTAACCGAACTCTATCAACTTATCAATTAAAAATTAAAAATTAAAAATTAAAAATTTATGGACAGTCAACTTTCTAAAGAACAACGCCTTCTCGTAGCGGTTCGCCAGGCGATCGCCAAACTGAATCAAATTGAAGAATCCAAAAGCGAGGCGATCGCCATTATAGGCATGGGATGCCGATTTCCGGGAGGGGGAGAGAGTCCAGAAGCCTATTGGGACATGCTCAAAACTGGCAAAGATGCCCGGTGTGAGATTCCTAAAGACCGATGGGATATTGACCGCTACTATGACGAAGACCCAGAAGTACCGGGGAAAATGTATGTCCGTCAAGGGTATTTCCTAGAGCAAAAGGTAGATCAATTTGAACCCGCCTTTTTCGGGATTTCCGGATTAGAAGCGGCGAAAATGGACCCTTCCCAGCGCCTGCTCTTGGAAGTGAGTTGGGAAGCCTTAGAACATGCGGGAATTGCCCCCAGAAGCCTGAAAAATACGGAGACCGGGGTTTATGTGGGTCAATGTTTTAATGACTACGCTAGAGTCGGCTCGGATATCTCCGTGAATCAGTTACCGGATTTTTATCTCGGAACTGGGACGGCCATGAATATTACTGCCGGTCGCATTGCCTATGTTTTGGGACTGCAAGGGCCGACGTTCTGCCTCGATACCACTTGTTCATCGTCTTTGGTTACGGTACATTTGGCGGCCCAAAGTTTACGCCTAGGGGAATGTAACTTGGCCCTGGCGGGAGGGGTGAATCTGATGCTCCATCCCTCCGTAACCCATGGATTTTGTAAGGGACGGGCTTTAGCTGCCGATAGTCGCTGCAAGACGTTTGACGCGAGTGCAGATGGATATGCTCGCGGAGAAGGCTGCGGGATGTTGGTATTAAAACGAGTGAGGGATGCGGTTCGGGATGGCGATCGCATTTTAGCCCTAGTTCGCGGTTCCGCCATCAACCATGATGGCCCCAGTAGCGGCCTCACCGTTCCCAACCAACAAGCGCAGAAAAAGGTGATTCGCCAAGCGCTGAAAAGTGCCAAACTTGACCCCTCACAGGTCAGTTATGTGGAATGTCACGGTACAGGAACCTCCCTCGGTGACCCCTTAGAGGTCAAGGCATTAGATGAAGTTTACTGTCAAAATCGCGACAAAGACAACCCCCTGATGTTGGGAGCAGTTAAAACCAATGTGGGCCACTTAGAAGCGGCTGCTGGCGTGGCTGGACTGATTAAAATTATCCTCTCTCTACAACACGGAGAAATCCCCGCCAACCTCCATTTTAAGCAACCCAATCCCCGGATTGAGTGGAATAAAATGCCCCTCAAAGTATTAGCAAAATCAGTTCCTTGGGCACGCGGAGAACAGGAAAGAATTGCCGGAATTAGTGGCTTTGGCATGAGCGGAACCAATGCCCATGTAATTCTCTCGGAAGCCCCCCAACTCAGTTCCCTGAGCGTGGTTACCGAGCGGAGTCGAGGTAAAGTCGAAGGGAAAGAACCACCCTTTAAGCGCCCCACTCAAGTTTTAACCCTATCCGCCAGAAGCGAAAAATCCCTAGACGCGCTCATCAGCCGCTATCACCAAGATTTAGCGAATCGAGAGTTTAAATTAGGCGATGTTTGCCATACCGCCAACACCGGACGCACCGAATTTAATCATCGCTTGGCGTTAGTGGTCAAAAGTGAAGAAGACTGTGTGAAAAAACTGCACAAATTACAGTCCGGTGAAGACGATCTTCCCGGAGTTTATCGTAATCAGTTAGGCAACATTACACGCGGCCCAAAAATCGCCTTTTTATTCACCGGACAAGGTTCCCAATATATCAATATGGGACGGGAACTCTATGAAACCTCTCCCGTATTTCAGCAGGTAATTCAAGAATGCAATGAGCTATTAAATTCTGAATTGGAAAAACCCCTACTTTCCATTCTCTATCCAGACACCGAAACCGGGGAAGAAATCAATCAAACCGCCTACACTCAACCCGTATTATTTGCCATCGAATATGCCTTAGCCAAACTCTGGCAATCTTGGGGCATTGAACCCGATGTGGTCATGGGTCACAGTGTGGGAGAATATGTAGCCGCAACCCTTGCCGGAGTCTGGAGTTTAGAAGAAGGACTCAAGCTCATTTCGGCACGAGGACGACTGATGCAGCAACTCCCGGCTGGAGGTGGCATGGTGTCGGTGATGGCTTCCCAGGAGAACGTCCGTCCCTTAGTGGAGTCGTTTGGGGAAAAAGTCAGTATTGCCGCTCTCAATGGCCCGGAAAGTACGGTTATTTCGGGAGAAAAAGAAGCCTTAGAATCCATCAGTTCTAAACTAGAAGCGGAAGGAATTAAAACCAAAGCGCTGCAAGTTTCCCACGCCTTCCACTCGGCTCTAATGGAACCCATGTTAGGGGAATTTGAAGCGGTGGCAAAAGGCATTAATTATCAAACCCCGCGCATTCCCATGGTTTCTAATCTCACGGGACAATTAGCGGACTCTAGTATTACCACTGCTCAATATTGGGTCGATCATATTCGCCAACCGGTGCAGTTTTATCCCAGCATGAAAGTGTTAGCAGAACAGGAGGTGGAAATCTTCCTAGAAATTGGCCCCAAACCGATTTTATTGGGCATGGGTCGGGAATGTTTAATGGGGTCGAAAAAAACTTGGCTGCCTAGTTTGCGTCCCGGTAAACCGGATTGGGTGCAGTTGCTGCAAAGTTTAGCCCAATTGTATGTACAAGGATTTAAGGTCGATTGGTTGACTTTTGACCAAGGTTATGGTTATCAGAAAGTGACCTTACCTACCTATGCTTGGACAAGACGGCGCTATTGGATTACAGATTTACAAGAGTTTAAAGATAGAGTAGTTTCTGAACCGGTAGCTGAAGCGAAAACCACACCCAAACCTGCACCCAAACCCAAACCCGAACCGGTTCTAGCGGCTAAATCGGAGAAGGGAAAACTGCGGTTAATTGCTCCGGAAACGGTGGCTTCATGGCAAAGAAATTCTCCCGAAGAAGCGCCGGTTTCTCGCAAAATCAAGTTATCTCTACTGCCGATAAGCTCACAAGATCTAGAGCCGAAACCGGCTTCTGAGGAAACGGTTAAACCGGTAACTCTTGCTGTTCCTGCTGTTCCCCAACCTTCTATTGATATGACTGAATTAAAAGAAAAACTGAAACACCAATTAGCGGAAGCGCTCTATCTAGAGCCGGAAGAAATTGAAGAGGATCAAACCTTTATTGATTTGGGTTTAGATTCGATTGTGGGTGTGGAATGGATTAATACAATTAATAAAACCTACGGCTTAAATATTAAGGCCACTAAGCTTTATGATTATCCCAACTTGCGCGACTTTACGGCTTATATTGGCCAGGAATTAGGCAAGACGGGAGTTGCTCCCACGGAAACCCCAGCAACCCCGGCAACTCCGGAAACCCCAGCAATTCCAGCAACGGCTCCCGCGCCTACGGTGCAAGTGAATAGTGGGGAAATTATGCAGACGCTGAAAGCCCAGTTAGCGGAGGCTCTGTATCTGGAATTGGATGAAATTGGGGAAGATCAGAAGTTTATTGATTTGGGTTTAGATTCCATTGTGGGTGTGGAATGGATTAACACGATTAATAAAACTTACAATTTGGATATCAAGGCCACGAAGTTGTATGATTATCCTACTTTGCTCGATTTTTCAACTTATATTGGGGGAGAAATTTCGCGATCGGGTTCGGCTAGTGCAGCAAGGGTTTCTCCGATGCCGAGCCAACCTGCTCCGACTCCTTCTCAACCGCAAGTAGAGGTCAAGCCGATAGCTACTGCAACTGCTCCGGTAGCGGCTAAACCTTCTCCAGAAGAAGCGCGGCAGAAATTGCGAGCAATCTTAAATCAGGTGGCTCGAAAAGAGCTATCAGTTGCTGTGGCCAATCAAATGATTCAAACCTTAAAACAAGAGGCTAAACTTTAGGAGATGATTATGGATAAGGATAAAATTTTAAGTTTGATTAGAAAGTATACCCGCGAAGTGGCTCCAGAATTGGAAGATGCGCCCCTAGAGCCGACGGATAGCTTGAAAAGTTTAGGGGTGGATTCGGTGAATCGGGCGGAAATTTTGATGATGGTGATGGAGGATTTGGATCTGAATATTCCGCGTGTGGAGTTGGCTGGCGCTAAGAATATTGGTGAGTTGGCTGATTTGTTTGTGGCGAAGTTGTAGGGTGTTGTCAATGTCATTGCGAATGGAGCAAAGCGGAATGAAGCAATCTCGATTATCTCCGAATCTTAGCGATTGCTTCCCTTCGGTCGCAATGACAAGGGTTTAACCAAATTTGATCTAATTTCTTCGGCTGTCGCCGACCTGAAATTTTTTAATTTTTAATTTTTAATTTTTAATTGATCTAATGGTGCAGTTGCCGACTCGAATAAATGTTACGGGAATGGGGGTTTTAACGGCGATCGCCCAAACCATTCCCGATTTTACTCAAGCTCTGTTTGAACAGAAAACGGCGTTTGGCTATCTGAAACGCCCTGGAAGGGAAGGAGCAGAGCCGTTTTTGGGGGCGGAATTGCCGGATCTCGATATCCAGTCCAAGCTCCCGGAGCATCGGGGACTGTTGCGAACAGCGAGTTGGAGTTCCCAGGTGGCAACGTTGGCGCTCTCTGAGGCTTGGCAGGATGCGAAATTAGAGACAGCTATTAGTTCTGGAATCGTGAACCCGGAACGGATCGGCTTGGTGGTGGGTGGCTCCAATTTTCAGCAGCGATCGCAGCAGGAACTCTGGCAAAAGTATCAATCTAAACCTCAATTTATCCGCCCCACTTATGGCTTAACGGTGTGGGATACGGATATGGTGGGCATTTTGTCCCAATGTTTTCCCATCCGAGGCGAAGGCTATACCGTCGGTTGCGCTTCAGCCAGTGGAGCCTTAGCCATTATCCACGCCGCCCGTCAGATTCTCACGGGGGAAACCGATGTCAGTATTGCTGTGGGAGCGCTGTTTGATTTGTCATCCTGGGAATGTCAGGGATTGAGAAATTTGGGAGCCATGGGCAGCGATAAGTTTAGCGATCGGCCAGAGTTAGCCTGTCGCCCTTTTGACCAAGACCATGATGGATTTATTTATGGAGAAGGCTGCGGCGTGTTGGTGCTAGAGCGGGCGAATCTGCGGGAGATTACAGCAGAGGAGATTGCGAGCGCCGATCCCCCTAAATCCCCCTTAGAAAGGGGGACTTTCACGACTGCCCCCCTTAGTAAGGGTTGGGGGGATCTTGACAACTGCTGTAAGGTGCATGGAACCCTCTTAGGCTGGGGATTAGCCCTAGATGGCAATCGCGCCACTGACCCCTCCCAAGCGGGAGAAGAAAGAGCGATGCAGGCAGCGTTAACGATGGCAAATTTGCAACCCGAACAAATTGATTATGTAAATACCCATGGAACCAGTTCTCCCCTGGGAGATAGAACGGAGGCAGCCGCCCTAAAAGGTGTTGGTTTATCCCATGCTTTAGTGAATTCCACTAAGTCCTTAACCGGCCATTGTTTAACCGGTGCAGGGGTTGTTGAGGCGATCGCCACTCTGCTACAACTGAAAGCACAGCGCTGTCATGGTACTCACAATCTGATTCATCCCATTGACCCCAATTTGAATTGGGTAACCGAGGCTGCTATACCTGCGGAAATCAAGTACGCCATCAGTAACAGTTTTGCCTTTGGCGGCATGAATGCGGCGATCGTTTTTGGCCACAAGGAGGTGAAATAGGAGATTATGAATATTCAATAGTAGAAATTTGGGCGATCGTTAACTGACTAATATCATCTTCACTAAGTACAAACGATATAGTATAATCATTGCAAAAGTCCTAGGAAAACCCATGAAATCAGTTGGTATTGAAGCTCTAAATATCTATGGAGGAGCCGCTCAATTAGATGTAGCAATTTTAGCGAAAGCTAGAGATTTAGACCCCACTCGGTTCGAGAATTTACTCATGAAAGAAAAGAGTGTGGCCATGCCCTATGAAGACCCAGTTTCCTTTGCCGTCAATGCCGCCAAACCCATTATTGATGAGTTAACAGACTCAGAAAAAAAACGGATCGAATTAGTCATTACTTGCAGCGAATCCGGGATTGATTTCGGTAAATCCATGAGTACCTACATCCACGATTATCTAGGACTCAATCGCAATTGTCGCATGTTTGAACTCAAGCAAGCCTGTTATTCCAGTACGGCTGGATTTCAGATGGCTTTAAACTTTATTTTAGCCCAAACTTCTCCCGGAGCCAAAGCCTTAGTGATCGCCACAGACCTCTCCCGATTTATTATCGAAGAAGGAGGAGAAGGACTTAGTGATGATGCTTCCTATGCAGAACCGAGTAATGGCTCTGGCGCGGTTGCTATTTTAGTGAGCGATAACCCCAAAGTTTTTCAAGTCGATATAGGCTGTAATGGCTACTATGGTTATGAAGTCATGGACACCTGTAGACCCACCCCAGATTCAGAAGCCGGAGATGCAGATTTATCTCTCCTTTCCTTTTTAGATTGCTGTGAAAATGCCTATCTTCAATATCAAGAACGGGTCGAAGATGTGGATTATGAAAACAGCTTTGGCTATCTCAGTTTTCATGCTCCCTTTGGGGGAATGGTTAAAGGAGCGCATCGGAGCATGATGCGGAAGTTTAAAAGAGCAAAACCACCCGCTATTGAAGCCGATTTTCAACGTCGGGTGATGCCGGGCTTAATCTATTGTCAACAGGTGGGAAATATCCTTGCTGCCACCATTTTGTTATCCCTAGCCAGCACCATTGACAATGGAGAATTTCATAGTCCTAAGCGCATTGGGTTATTTTCCTATGGTTCCGGATGTTGTTCCGAGTTTTATAGTGGTGTGGTAACCCCTGAAGCTCAACAATTGCAATCTAAACGGGGGATGGCGGCCCATTTATCTGACCGATACGCTTTAAATATTGACCAATATGAAAAGTTATTGCGCGATAGTGGTTTAGTTGCGTTTGGCACTCGGAATGTACAGTTAGATTATCAATTATTCCCAGAAGTTTGGCAAAATTTTGAGGGCACAGGTCGCTTAGTCCTCAAACAAATTAAAGAGTTTCACCGGGAATATGAGTGGGTGTAATCATGAACTACCAAACCCTAAAAATCAAGTATCAACCGGCGGTGAAGCGCATTCAGCTTTACCGTCCCGAAGCTCAAAATACGATTAATAGCCAACTGACTGAAGAATTATTATCTGCTCTGCAAGCCACGGAACAAGAAGAGTCGATTAAGATTATTGTTTTGGAAGGCTTACCAGATGTTTTTTGTACTGGAATGGATTTCCAAGAGGTTGCAGAAAACCCAACTGATGACCCCAAGGAAAGTTCCGAAAACTACTATAATATTTGCCGCTACATGACCGAAAATAGTAAGGTTGTAATTTCATTGGTACGGGGAAAAGTACAAGCCGGTGGAGTGGGTTTTGTGGCAGCCAGCGATCTGGTGATTGCCGATGAAACTGCCACGTTTGTGTTATCTGAATTATTATTTGGTCTATTACCCGCTTGTGTGTTGCCTTTTCTGATTCGCAGAGTCGGATTTCATAAAGCCTATCGTTTGGCATTAACGACCCAGGAAATTTCTAGCTCAGAGGCTCATCAATGGGGTTTGGTGGATGAATATAGCCCCGATGCTGAAAAGAATGTACGCCAATATTTTCGCCGATTGAAATATTTGCCGACTGAGGGAATTCAACGGTTAAAGCAGTATACTCAAAAGCTGTGGATTATGGATGATGAAACCAAGGATCTAGCCGTAAATACGATTTCCGGGTTAGTGAGCGATCGCCAGATTCAAGAAACCATTAGACGCTATGTTAAAGAGGGGGTGTTTCCATGGCAAACCTAAATTCAGGAGTCGTTCAACTCTCCGAATTGGGCAATGGTGTTGTTCAAATCACCATGAGAGACCAGGAGTACCGCAATACCTTTTCCCACGGCTTGATTAACGGACTCTATGAGTGTTTTGGTGCAATTGCCCAAAATGAAACCTACAAGGTCGTTATTTTAACTGGTTATGATAACTATTTTTGTTCTGGAGGTACAAAGGAAGAACTCATTCGTATTCATCGACGGGAAATTAAGTTTGATGACTTAGATTTTTTTAGAATTGCTCTCGATTGTAAATTGCCCGTTATTTCAGCCATGCAAGGTCATGGCATTGGCGGCGGTTTTGTGTTGGGATTATATGCCGATTTGGTGGTGTTGAGTGAAGAAAGTATTTATACCACCAATTTTATGAAATATGGGTTTACCCCAGGCATGGGATGTACCTTGATTGTCCCCCACAAATTGGGCGGGGGTTTGGGTGCAGAACTGATGTATACGGCCGAGAATTATCGGGGTAAGCAGTTGGCAGAGCGCGGAATTGGGTTTCCGGTCTTGCCCCGAAAGAAAGTATTAAATTATGCACAAAAAATGGCGCAGGCGATCGCCGAAAAACCCCGTTTATCCCTCATCACCCTCAAAGAACATCTCACCGCAGAACTTCGCGGCAAACTCCCCCCACTCATTGCCCAAGAAGTTGCCATGCATGAGATTACCTTCCATCAACCGGAAGTTGCCGAGTTGATTAATATCAGATTTGGGGAAGGAAATCAATCGAGCGCTGCATCCTTGGTTCAGGAAAAAACATCGGATGAAGAAGACATTTTAACCCAACTCCAATCCGGGGAACTCTCCCTAGACGCTGCCGAATCTTTTCCCTTAGGAGAAACTCAGAACGAAGAAGACATTTTAACCCAACTCCAATCCGGGGAAATTTCCCTAGACGCTGCCGAATCTTTTCTCTTAGGAGAAACTCAGAACGAAGAAGACATTTTAACCCAACTCCAATCCGGGGAA